>JANNVM010001344.1:0-2326 GCA_031414455.1 Verrucomicrobiota bacterium | reverse complement strand
ATGACGACATTGAAGCTCGGGGTATTACCCCACTTACCGCGGGCCAGCGCATACTCCGGGAGCACGACCTGATTCAGAATGGTGCCGCTGGTCGGCTGCGTCCACATCACGCGATTGTCACCGGTGATTTGCAGGCCCCAGGTGTTGCCGCCCTTGGAGGAATACTGCTCGATCTTCGAGCCGTCCGGTTTGAAGCGCACTACTCCGCTGCCGATCTGGTCCTGCTTTTCGCCCTTCGCGTTCACCACATTGCCCGAGCCGCTGTAGCCGTGGGTGGCGTAGATCCAGCCGTCCCAGCCCCAGCGGGGATTGTTGATGACGGCGTGCGTGTCGCCGATTCCGAGATTGCCGTAGAGCTTCTCCACTTTGTCCGCCTTGCCGTCTTTGTCCGTATCGCGCAGCCAGAGAATGTCCGGCGCCTGGGTGACGATGACGCCGTCCTTGTGAAAGACGAGGCCGGTGACGAGGTCGAGACCCTCATAGAAGACTTCCTTCTTGTCCATGACGCCGTCTTTGTCGGTATCAATGAGCCGGCTGATCTTGTCCTGGCCGGGGCGCTCCTGCTTGCCGGGAGTGGGATCAATGCCGCCGTGGTCCTTCCATTCCTTGCCGCGATAATCGGGCCTCATGCCGCGGCGGCCGTTGGGATACTCCGGTGTCTCAGCGACCCACAGGCTGCCGTCGGGTGCCCAGTCGAAGTTCATCGGTTTGGTGATGAGCGGCTCCGCGGCGACGAGCGTGAGATTGAAGTCAGGATGAATCTCCAGCGCCTTCAAAGTATCCGCCGGCTTCTGCGGGCCTCCTTCAGGATACGTCAGGCTCGAGAGTTCCTCAGGCTTGACGAATTCGTCCACGTTAGGCCGTTTCCCGGCCCATGCGATGCCGCGCATCAGGATGGCGCGATAATGCGGCAGGGCGAAGGACTTATAGAGGTGTCCCGGCAGCGTCACGAATGACCGGTACGGCTGCGTGCCGCCCTCGATGGTCCGCTCATAGGTCCACATCTGCGGCTGGATATCGTAGATGTGCGCCTTGTTGCCCTCGGCCGGCTTGCGTCCCTCGCGGACGTTGGGAGTGTAGCTCGTGGCCAGCACCTTGACATCGGGCAGCAGGTCCATGTCGTAATAGATCTCATCGTCGAAGTGGAAATTGCTCGCGTCCTTCGTGATCGGATGCCCGCCGCCGAGCTTTTGGTTCTCGACGTAGTAAAGATCCATCGGCCCCTCCTTCCACTTTGTCTTCCCTGCGCGCCAGCAACTGCCGGTGATCGTCTTCCAATGGTCCTCCTGCAAACTCACCGCCGCCGTATGGATAACGACGAGTCCGCCGCCACGTTTAAGATAATTGTCCAGCCCTGCCCAGCGTCCCGGCGGCCAGGTGCCGCCCTCCTGGGCATACATCACGACGACGTCGGTGGCTGCGAGCTGCTCATCGGTGGGAAGTTCCACGCCACCATCCACCTTCATGTCGCGGTCGCTGAGGACGGCCGGCCATTCTTTGGCGAAACGCGTGTGCGCATGGACTTCTTCGCCGCGGTTGGCGGTGCCGCCGCGGACGAAGACTCGGAGGGGATCGGCCTGCGCTGAGACAGCGAAGGCGAGGAGTGAGAACAGGATGGATTTCATAATCGGAGGGAGTGTGGGAAAAGGGCAGCCGGACAGTTACGGCGGAGTGTGGCCGTTGTTTGCAGCGGGACAAATATGAAATCGAGTGCGCAAACCTGTCATTTTGCGGCGGGAGGGGAGCAGGGATAACGAGTTGGCCGGGAGGGGAACCGGTAGTGCGGAGGCGACAGAGGACTTGACTCCTGGGCCTGCCGGCCGCCATTCTGCGCCCCTATGAGAACCATTCTGCTCGCCGCTCTTTTCCTGCTCCCGCTGTCGTCTTTTGCTCAGGATGCTGAGGAGCATCCCATCGCCCGGGCCGTCGCGGCCAAACTGACAAAACCCGGGCAACGATTCACCATGATCGCAAAGCTCACGGTGAAGGAGGGGGAAGCGGAGAAGTTCATCGCGGCCTTTGCTGAAGCCGTGGAGCCGGTGCGCAAAGAGCCGGGATGCGCGCGTTATGAACTCAATCAGGTCAACGGTGAGAAGAACGTTTTTGTGGTCTATGAGCGGTGGAAGGGGCTCGAAGCCCTGAAAACGCACCTCGCTGCGGCACATACCCAAAAGCTGCTCGAAGCGGTGGCACCATTGCTGGAAGGCGCACCGGAGATCGAGGTGCTGACGCCCCGGGCGGAGCCGAAAAAGCCGAAGACAGAGCAGCCGAAATGAGCGCCGCGCCTCAGCCGCGCCTCGGAACCCTGATCCGCGCGGCGTCAGGC
>JANNVM010001343.1:0-18656 GCA_031414455.1 Verrucomicrobiota bacterium | reverse complement strand
TCGTTTGGGGCTGGTCTTTCGCCTCGGATTGCTCCCCACGCACCCTCGCGGGCACGCAGTTACCCTCGGCTACCATGTTGTAGCGCGCTTCAACTGGAACTGGACTTTCACTGTTTGGTTTCATGGGTTCATCAACGCACGGAGTGGCGGGCTGTGGCCGTCATTTTTCACCATGCCGCAGGCCACTTTTCCAATTGGCGAAGGAAGTGCGCCTGCGGCGGAAGGTATGTAAATGGCGGCTGCAACCCGCCACTCCCAGTAAGGTGCTCCGTCAAACTCCCGCCATTTCCTCAACCGGCGCTTCCGATTCGATTTCCGCCACGGACTCCTCAACCGGCGCTTCTTCCGGCATGTCGGCGGGCATTTCCTGACTGGGCCTCTCGTATTCAGTGGCACCCGCGGGTTTGCGGCCTTCGGTTTCCGTGAGTTTCATGCCCACCGGCTTGCTCACGCCGAATTCCTCCATCGTTACGCCATACATCACGTCGGCACGGCGCATCGTGCGCTTGTTGTGCGTCACGATGACGAACTGGCTCTTCTCGATGAAACGGTCGAGCATCTTGAGGAAGCGACCGATATTCGATTCGTCGAGCGGCGCATCGAGTTCATCGAGAATACAGAACGGACTGGGTTTTACCATGTAGATGGAGAAGAGCAGCGCGACGGCGGTCATGCTGCGCTCGCCGCCGGAGAGCAGCGTGATGCTCGTGGGTTTCTTGCCAGGCGGCTTGGCAATGACTTCGATGCCGCTTTCGAGTGGATCCGCTTCATTGACGAGAACGAGGTCCGCCTGGGCACCGGCACCGAATAGTTCCTTGAACGTATTGCGGAAGTTGTCGCGCACCTGGTAGAAGGTCTCGGTGAAGCGTTTCTTGGTCTCGTCGTTAATGCGCTGGATGACATTGAGCAGTTCGCTCTTCGCGCCGGCGAGGTCGTTGAGTTCGTTCTGGAGGAAGTTGTGGCGCTCTTCGAGTTCCTCATATTCCTGAATGGCGTCGAGATTCACCGGCCCCATGCTGTCGAGCCGCTGACGCAGTTCGGCGACGGTGTTTTCCACGAACTCCCAGTCCACTTCCTCTTCGATGATAACGGTGAGGCCGCAGGCGTCGTCGTCCTCAACAGAATCCTCTTCTGAGACGATTGTGATCTCCGGAGTATCGCCGTCAGCAATCGGCTCCTCCACCGATTCGGACTCAGCGGACTCCGGGACTTCTTCGATCGTCTCAACAAAGTTCGCCTCATCTCCCGCATTCGTTTCATCACCGTCCACAGCCACCTTAGAGACCCGGGCCGCACGTTTCCCGCTGCGGCTGCGCACCGCTTTTTGCGAAGTGATGCAGGAGAGAAGAGCATGCACATCCTGCTCGAATGTCGTGAGGTCCACGCGATAGCGCTCCAGCGCGTAACTGTGAAGATTCTCCATGCGCAGAGTCACTTGTGTGGAGCGGACCTCCTCGCGTCCCCGCTGGTCGGCAAAGGCGCTGATCTCGCGGCGCGCCACCGCCAGCTTGGACTCGCGGGTGGTGACGGACTCCATGCGCAGTGCGCGGTCCTCCGTTTGTGATTCAATGCGCTCCGCCATTTCCTCCACCAGGCTGCGCACCGAGATGATCTCCTCATGCAGGCGATCACTCTCGTGACGGGCGGCATCAATGCGTTCCTGATAGGACTCGATTTCGCGGCGGCGCCGGGCGATGGCTTCGTGAAGTTCCTGGACGCGCCCGGTCATGGGACCGCGCTGCTCCTGCATGGCCTGCTCGGCGCGCTGCTCCACCGCCTGCGCGGTGCGGAGTTCATTGAGCAGTTCGATGGTGTCGGCCTCGTTGCGCATGGCGGACTCCAGTTGGGCTTCCATCTGCGAGGCCAGATCCCGGCGCATCTCCAGTTCCTCTTCTGCCCGGGCCCGGCGGGCCACGGCTTCCTCATTCTTCCTCGCAAGGGCTTCCTGACGGCGGGACAATTCGTTTTGCTCCCACTGCAGACCTTCCATGCGCGTGGCGAGGGCCTGCATTTCCCTTGCTGTCAGGGAAAGCTGCCCCTGCAACTGGCTTTCCTGCACACGGCGCGACTGGAGAATCTCCCGCTGCTCGTCGAGTTGGCCTTTCAGGCTGCGCTGATCGTCCAACTGCTTCGCACGCCCGGCTTCGAGAAGCGCGAGGTGCATTTCGAGGCGTGAGGACTCCTCCTCCAGATCCTTTAATTCCGCCTGACGCTGCAGGATGCTTCCGGCCTTGTCCGCTGCGGTCCCGCCGCAGACGGCACCTTCGATGCTGACGAATTCGCCGTTCAATGTGGCGAACGCGATTTCCGGATTATCCTTCTTCAGGCGCAGGGCCGTTCCGAGGTCAGGAACAATGAGAACATTTGCGAGCAACTGATGCACCATCGTCCGCACGGTGTCCTTCGCCTGCACGATATCCGCCGCCCACGCGATGCCGCCCTCGGGCGGAGTGAGCATTTGATATTCACTGATGGTGCGCAGCAAATCCTCGGGAAGCACGAGCGCCTTGCCGAGACTGTTCCGCGTGAGCACATCAATGATGTTCTCCGCCATCATCGAGTTGGCGACGAGCACGGCCTGCAGGTTTGCCCCCAGCGCGGCCTCGATGGCGGGAATATACTCGCGGTCCACTTCGATGAACTGCGAGAGCAGCCCTCGAATGCCGCTCTGGAAAAAATCGGGATCATTCAGGCCCTTGAGCACTTCCTGGGTACCTTTTTCAAGGCCCTCGCCCTGGGCGATGAGTTGACGGAGCAAGTCTGCACGGCTCGTGCGCTCGCTGTACATCCGGGATACGTCGGCAAGCTTTCGCGCGGACTGCTCAAGACCGATCTCCACCGCCTGCAGTTCCTTCTCGCGCTGATGAAGCAGAGTCTCGTGCCCCTCAATTTCCCCGCGAAGTTTGTCTATGCGTTCAATAAAGTCGTTCTCCTCGCGGAGCCGCGTCTCGCGCTCGCTGCTGAGGTTCTCCACTTCCCGCTGCAACTGCTCCTGACGCCCGCGGTCCGCTTCCGCCTGACTGGTGTGGCTGCCGATCTCCGCCTGCGCGGAAATGATGATGCCCTCGGCGTTGTGCATGCACTGGCGGGCCTCACGCAGCGTGCGCTCGATGCGCATCTTTTCCTCGCGGGCACTCTGCGTGATGCGTGAGTGCTCCTCGATTTGATCACGCTGGCGGCCAATGTTCTCCCGGATGGCATTCAGTGCACTGTCAGCGGATTTCAGTTCCTCCTCCTGGTGGGAGAGGCGGTCCATGTTCGTTTCCACATCGTGCTGATTCTGCCCGATGAGCTGCCCGAGTTCGCGCTCGCGCTCGCCGTTGAACCCGATGCGCCCCTCCGCGGCGTGAATGTGGTTCTGCCGGTCATTGAGCTGATGGCGCAAACTGGTGAGCATGTTCTCCAGTTCGCGGAGTTCCATGCGGTCGGCTGACAACTGCACTTCGTCCTCGTGGATGCGGTCCTCGAGTTCCGTCTGGCGGCCGCGCAGGCTGTTGATACTCGTGTCCAGTTCACTGCGCTCGGCGGCGAGTTCGTGGTAACGGCGATAGCTAAGGTGCGTGTCGAGCACGAGCACATCACGGTGCAGTTCCTGATAACGGCGCGCCTTGTTCGCCTGGCGCTGCATGGAACCAATCTGACGCTTCATCTCCGTCAGGATGTCCGTGACACGCAGCAGATTCGCCTCGGTGTATTCAAGCTTCCGCAGCGCTTCTTTCTTCTCCGATTTGCTCTTGGTAATGCCTGCGGCCTCTTCAAACACCTGACGCCGGTCCTCCGGCTTGGCGGACAGCAGCATGTCAATCTTCCCCTGCTCCATGATGCTGTAGGCACTGCGGCCCACGCCGGTATCCATGAACAGCTTGTTGATGTCTTTCAGGCGGCAACTGTTGCCATTGATTTCATACTCGCCCTTCCCGTCACGAAACACACGGCGCGAGATGCAGACTTCGTTGAACTCCAGTCCCAGGCTCTCGCAGTTATCGAATGTGAGGCTGACCTCAGCCATGCCGACGGGCTTGCGCTTGTCCGTGCCATTGAAAATCACGTCCGCCATTTCCCCGCCCCGCAGCGCCTTCGCCGACGTCTCGCCCAGCGCCCAGCGGACGGCATCCACCACGTTCGATTTCCCGCATCCGTTCGGTCCCACGATCGCCGTGACCCCCTCGTGAAAATCAATCTTGGTCTTATCGGCGAAGGACTTAAATCCGTGCAGTTCGAGACATTTCAGGCGCATAGTTGAGATAACTTAATGGTTTCGGTTCCCAAAAGGGAGAAAGACCGCAGAGCATCGCCACGAATCGCCGTTTGCCAAGAACTTTTCCCCTTAGCCACAAGATATTGTGTCAGAATTCTCTCGAGTCACAAAATAGAGTAGCGATCGCTCGCCAGTTTCAGGCCGTGCCAGTAGTCGTATTCTCCAAAGCCCTCCGGCCCCTCCGCGCGTTCCGGTTCCCGCGCCGGTGGACGCCAGGAAGAACCCGGCAGCGGCTTCCGCCCTGCGTTTTTTCGAGGGGATAAAAACCGCTGAAGAAGGATTGCGGCGCTCAACTCCTTCAGGGGAAGAGCCTTTCAGCGGCACCGGCACTGACACTGCGGACGACATAGGGCACGCAGCGGATGCAGTAGGCGACGATGAGCAGGAGAATCGGGCTGCCGTTGCCGGCAATGAGCCCCTGATTTATTTTACACCGGGCTGGGAGATTTCCTGGATGCCGGGGCCTGACTTGAGGTCATGCGAACTGACGCTGCCGTCCGGCCACAGAATGTCAGCCCGGCCGGCCTCCCCGGGCTGGAAGTGGACGCGGGCCGCCGACTGGGAAAGGTAACCACTGCCCGCGGTAACCGTTAAGGAGAAAAGAATCGCGCCGTCTTTTCTGCGGAGAGTAATCCGGGCACCGGCGGCACCGGGATTTCCTGGCAGCCCGCGCAACTGCACCGCCGCGCCAGGCGCCCGTTGCCGAAAGACGCGGAGCGGTCCATTGTTTTCCGAAACAACAAAATCAGCGGCTCCGTTTCCGTCAAGGTCGCAGGAAATGAGCGCTTTGCTGTCTCCGGGCAATACAAAACCAGTCTCGTTAGGCGGCAGAACCTGCCATGCATCCGTTCCGTCAAGGCGCAGCAGGCAGCCAATGCCGCCGCGCCAAAGCCCGGTCTCAGGCTCGCGGGAGTAGAGATTTTGCGCCATGGCGAGAACCGGCCGGCCGCTTCCCAGCGAAACGATACTCATCCCGTATCCCGGGGAAATTTGCGCCTCGGGCGGCAGTTCAAGCCAACTCAAACGAATGCTGCCGGGAGTGGACCCGTTGAGCAGCACTCCAGAGCCGAGGCAGTCAGCGCTGACTTTATACGCACCGGCCAGTGCTTTGTCAGAATAAATGCCGGTGAGCGAAGCGCCGGCAAACAGTTTGTAGGATTTGAATTTTTCTTTGATAAACGGCATGGCGGTGCTGCTGCACGAGCGCCCGCGCACGGGCAGTTCGCCTTCCGCGCTGCACTTGGCTTCCACCAGATCCGCAGTGCCGTTACCGTCCATGTCAGAGAGATAGAGCGTGAGCGGTTTGTCGGCGGAAGGATGGCCGTATTTCGTGCCGTAGCCCGCATTGGCAGCCGCATAATCCACATCGCCGTCGCCGTCCAAATCACCGGCACTCAGTCCGCTCCACCAGCCGGTTCTTGTTCCGGTCCCGGCACTCTGCGTACACTCCTCAAGGCGGCCTCCGCGGTTCTGCCAAATGCGCACGGGCCCCCACTCGCAAGCCACGAGGAGATCCTGCCAACCGTCCCCGTCCACGTCGCTCCAGACCGCACTGGTCACAATCCCGGCCTGCTTGAGACCGGGAGCCACCGCATCCGCAATTTCGACAAGAGCCGGTCCTCCGGATCTGGTCCCGTCATTTCGCAGGAGCATTGATTCCGCCACGTGCGGGTAGCTGCCGGGAATACTGCGGGAGCCGACAAAAAAATCCACATCGCCGTCCCGGTCGAAATCGGCGCCGCAGACGCTGCTCCCTGACAAAGCGCGTGTCGGCAGCGTTGCAGTGGCGTCCGTGAAGGACGGAGCCACTCCGGAAGGCGTGTTATTCAAATAGAGCCGGTCTCCGTACTCCGGTGCTCCCGGTGCCCATTCGTTACTGCCGGAAACCACGTAAAGGTCGAGGTCGCCGTCGCGGTCGGCATCGAAGAACAGCGCCCCCATGTCCTCGCGGGCAGCGTGGGCTTCCCACGGCCCTCCGGTGACCGCGCGAAACGTGTGGTCCGGCTGTTGCACGAACAGCGCACCCGGCTGGCCCGCAGCCCCGCCGGTCCAGATGTCGTCGAGACCATCGCCATTGACATCAGCACAGGCCAGACCGGGACCAAACTGCGACTGCTTTGCCGGGAGCAGGAATTCCCGTTTATAATCGTCGAATGGTTTTTCGTCGTGACGCCGGATAAGGCCTGTCGCCTTTGCAGCCTCCGCAAACAGCGTCGCGGGCGGCGCTGCGGCCGGCCCGGGAATACCGGCGTCCTTTTCCTTAAACAGCAGCACGGCATTGGATTTTTTCGGGCCGGTGCGTTCCACTTTCCCCGACGGCCACCGCACCGTGACCGAATCCACTTTATCATCCGCACCGAGACCAAAGTGGACCACCGGCTCATTCCCTGACAGGAATCCGGTCATGGGGTTGAGGAGGCGAATCTGGCGCCCCGCCCCGCCCGAAACGATTTCCACCTCCGCACCGCAGGATTGGCCAGCAAGCCGCACCTTCAGCCAGTGGCGATCCTTCCGGTCCGCAGCCGAGTTCCGGTAGAGCGAGACGTTTTCGGTCAGGTTACATACCACGAGATCGAGATCGCCGTCATTGTCAAAATCCGCATGGGCCGCAGAATAGCTCATGCCCTCGTGATCGAGGCCCCATTCCTGCGCCACGTTGGTAAAATGCAGACTGCCGTCATTGCGGAAGGCAAGGTTTGCCTCGCGCATCTCCGGCTGGTTCCGGTAGATGTCCCAATCAGACCGGCCGGTCCTGATGTTGGCGTCCACCACAATATCGGAATCGGAAAACGTGCGGGCGATTCCGTTGGTGATGAAGACGTCCACGCGCCCGTCGAGATCCCAGTCCGAGAGTTTCACCGCCCACGACCAGTCAGACTTGGCCACGCCGGCCAGCACCGCGGCTTCTGTAAAACGTCCAGTGCCCGAATCCAGGAACAGCATGTTTCGCATGATCTGGCGCGGCCAGCCGTTCTCCATCACCCAGCGGCGCAGCCCGAGCATTTCACCCATGGTGGTTTTCGCTTTGAAATGCGTGGTGGCCGCCATATCGGCGACCATAAAGTCGAGCCGCCCGTCATTGTTCACATCCGCGACATCGCTGCCCATGGAGAACCAGCTCGTGCAGGGCAGATGTTCGTCCGTGCGGTCCTTGAACTGGAACTGACCGTCCCTGCCGGTGCCCTGATTGATCCAGAGGTGATCGCCGTCAATGTAGTCATTGCTGACGTAGATGTCAGGAAGGCCGTCGCGGTTCACGTCCCAAATCAGGGCTGACAGCCCGTGGCCGAAACTGTCCGCGATGCCGCTGGCCGCCGTCACATCCTTGAACCGCGATTTTCCGTCAGGCCCCGGACCGTCATTCCGGAAGAGCCGGTCCACATGGCCATATTCCTGGATGAACGGAATATCCGATTTGATTTCGTACGGCGGAGTGACGACTTTCAGGTACGGTGCCCATTTGGCCTTCATGCGCCCGGTGCCGCCGGGATCGCGCGTCCATGCCTGTTCCCGCGGATATCCTGAGGGGGAATAAAGGCGGTTTGTCAGCAGGAAAAGATCCAGATCGCCGTCGCGGTCAAAGTCGGCAAAATAAGAGGTGAGAGAAGGCCCGATGAAGGACAGCCCGCATGGATAGCCGGCCTCTGTGAACCGGCCTTTTCCGTCATTGAGCCAAAGGCGATTCGAGTCCTCGTAGTTGCAAACATAGACATCAAGGTCGCCGTCACCGTCAACGTCGGCCATGGCGGAAGACACACTCCAGACCGAACCGGACTCCTCCATGCCGGACTCTGTCCTCTCAAAACGGAATCCGCCCCGGTTGATAAAAAGCGCATTCGCATCCGGTCCGCTAACAATGAAAATGTCAGGCAGCGCGTCACCGTTCACGTCGCCACAACTCACTCCGCCGCAGGCGTATCCGGAATGATAGAGGTAATTTTGCAGGTGGTCCGGGTCCAGGCGATGCACGAATTTCACTCCGGCAGCAGAAGCCGGCAGACCGGTGAACAGCGGGCCGGAACCGCTCCCTGCGGCGGGAGGAACCGCATCGAGGCGGGCGGACGTCATGCAAAGAACTACTGCGCAATACGGAAGGGGATGGGCATTCATGAATACCTCCAGGTGGATTCAAAGAAAAGACCTTCCGCCCACAAGGGGAACGGAAGGTCAAACAAAATCGGTCCAGGCCGGGCTGCAATCAACGGCGGCGGCGCAGCCCGAGCAGAGTAGCCAGCAGACCCAGCGACAGCACGGCAGGCTCCGGGATGGCGCGGAGAGAAATCGCATTGATTTGAGAACCGGAATTCCCGCCGGTGTGATCTGTATTTTCGTAGAGCCAGGTCCAAATATCCTGCGTGCCCGTCGCATCAGCGAAGAAGGTGCCGGTGAAGATCTTGGCTTCAACAGAACCGGCCGGCACTCCCGCGGGAAGCCCACCCCCGCGGGTGGATTCGTAAGCGCGTTCAATGTCACGGACGCCTTCCGGATCGTTCGCATCGCTCACATCATAATTTCTGGCATTGAGAAAGGGAGTCCGGTCGTCGGAGAGCATGAACTGCACCCGGTACTGTTGTCCAACCACGAGATTCGTCATCGTGACCGGTGCGGCACCACCCCACGTCTGACCATCAAGGATCGCGTTAAGGCCCGCGTTGGACCCGACCGACACCTGATAGGTGTCCACATCCTCCGGATTGTTGAAGCTGCCGTTGAAGTTGAGACCGGCGGGCGCCGTCCCTGTGGAATGCAGTTCGAAGTTCACGCCATTGACATCCACGATCGCAGGTCGCGCGGTGGTTGGGTTAAAATAGTAGGCGATGACCGGGGTGCCGGCGGCAGAGACTTCGCTGTCGTTGATGCCCGGTGACGTGGTCCAGGCGATCGACGCCGCATGGAGGGAGCCGGAAAGCGCGATTGCAGGGAGTAACGGGAGAAGGAATTTCATGATAGAGTGGACCGTTGGGTTTAAGGGTGCCGGAGGATTTGAATAATCCTTAAGCCTCACCGTCCTATTTGGAATATTCGAATCGAAGCAAATACACCGCATTCGCGTAAATCTCAACTTTTTTGCAATTTGATCGGCCGGGCCCGATTTTTGGGGCGCTCGCACCGCGGGGGCGAAGGAGGATTGGTGCCGGCGGATTCCCCTGCCATGCAGTTCCCGTGGTATTGGCATCATCGGAGCGGCCGGGCAGAGGCTGCCGCCGCACGGCAGGACGCCACGCAGCAGCCTCCCCGTATCTGCCTTTGGCTTCAGCAACGGAACCAAACACGGCCAGCCTGAAGGCATGACCGTGCCACGTTATAAACGACAGTCACGGAGTGACCGGGCTTTACACCGCCTCATGCAGCTTGAAGGCACGATGCACGGTGCGCACGGCATTCTCCTGATCCTTCTCGTCCACAATTACGGCGATCTTGATCTCACTCGTCGAGATCATGTCAATGTTGATGCCCGCGTCGCCGAGGGCGCTGAACATGACCGACGCCACGCCGCTGTGGCTGCGCATCCCGATGCCGACGGCGCTCACTTTGGCGATACCGTCCATGGCGGTGATTTCCACCTTGTCAGAGATTGCCTTTGCCGCTTCGGCCAGCACTTCACGGGCTTTCTTGAGATCATTCTTGTGCAGCGTAAACGAAATACGCGCCTCGCCCTCGCGGCTCGTGTTCTGAATGATCATATCAATGTTCAGATTTGCATCACCGATGGCCTTGAAAACGCGCGCGGCGTTGCCGGGCTGATCGGGGATGGCGGTGATGGTGATCTTCGCCTGGTCTTTCTCCAGACTGACACCGCGAATAACGACGGACTCCATGCTCATGCTTTCTTTGGTAACGAGAGTGCCGGGGTTGTGGTTCATGCTGTTCCGCACTTCGAACGGCACGCCGAATTTGTTCGCGAATTCCACGCTGCGGCTCTGCATGACTTTGCTGCCGCTGCTGGCCATCTCCAGCATTTCCTCATAACTGATGACAGGGATCCTCCTCGCATCGGGCACCAGCCGCGGGTCGGCGGTATAGACCCCGTCCACATCGGTAAAAATCTGGCACAGATCCGCCTTGAGCGCCGCCGCCATCGCAATCGCCGTCAGATCGCTGCCACCGCGACCCAGCGTGGTGATGCGTCCCTCCCCGGTGATGCCCTGGAATCCGGCGACGACCACGATGTTTCCCTCCTCCAGCATCCGGTGAACTGCCTGCGGCGTGATGTTGTGAATCCGCGCCTTGGTATGCACGCCGTCGGTCACGATCCCAGCCTGCGCTCCGGTGCAGGAAATCGCGTTCCCCCCGATGTGATGGATCGCCATCGCCAGCAGCGCGATGGTCGTCTGTTCCCCCGTGGCGAGGAGCACGTCCATCTCACGCTCAATCGGCTCATCGGAGACTTGCAGGGAAAGTTTGATCAGCCCGTCCGTCACGCCGCTCATGGCGGAAACGACGACGACGACCTGATTTCCCTCACGTTGCGTCTCCAGCACGCGGCGCGCAACGTTTTTGATACGCTCAGGATTCCCGACGGAAGTCCCGCCGTATTTTTGCACTATGGTTGCCATGAAAAAGGAGCGGCTCTCTAAACGGTATGCCTGGGCCGGCAAGGAGAGAAAATGGGGCTCCTGGCGGTGATGCCCCCTGAGGGTGCCGGGAGTATTACGTTTGCAGGACGCGCTGGAGAAATCGCCGGAACTGCGCTTCCAAACCGCTCGGATTTCCGCTCGCAGATTGAGGCCGCAGGCGCGCCGGTGTCACCGGTAATCGCAGGGGGTGCTTCTCCGGAGTGGAAGAAGCGGGGCTTCTTGCGGTGGGAGCGATTTTGCTTCTCGTCGGCGGAGTTTGGTTCGCGCTGCAATTCCTCACAATTGAGAGCGGGCGGATCGGGATTTCCCGGGGCTGGGATAGTTTGATGGAGGACGCCCCAGCGCGTGATGAGGTCCATGTCCAGTCTGGCGGATGTCTGCACGGCGAGCACACCCCTCGCATCCTCCAGATCCCTGGACCGGCCCCAGCGCAGCTTTTGCAACCGACGCTGCACTTCCGTCCAGCCTTCCTCGTCCGAAGTCAGGCCGCATTGAGCCTTCGCGCCGTCGAGCATCCAGGCGTAAATGTCATTGCTCAGTTCCATCTCCTCGTCCAGACGCTCGGCGGGTGTCATCGCGCGTGCGCGCACCACCGCCACCTTGTCGCGATAGATCGCGTCTTGCAGCGACTTCAGGACATCCGGATTGGAATCAGCATTCGTGGTTCAGCGTCTCACAGGCGAGTTTTTGACACAATCGGGATTCGCTTTGCCTCATAATCCGGCGCTTCACCCGCAGGATCGGTCACAAGGCCAGACGTCGTGCCCGGCGTGATGAGCGGGGGGGCGGAGTTCACATCCTCAACGGCACCGGCTCCCCTCTCACTATTACCCTAAAAAGGAAAATGGAACGGTCAAAAACAGCCCTTCACCTTGAAACACAAGGTATTGAGAGTCAAAGAGTGGTCATCCAATGGGTTCATCGCGGAGCGATGGGAATTGTCTGAGATTCAAGCGTTTGGCTTTCTGGCCCCGTCTCCATTTTCCCTTTTAGGATTACGGATCCTGCCGCCCTGACCTCCTCCGCCAGACGCCGTTTCTACCGCGTCCTTCAGGCAGACTGAAACGGCGCGAAAGCGAAATTCGGCCTTTCCCTGAAGACAGGCCTGACGGATGAACCACCGCCCCATGTATTCCGAAGACGACATTCACTACGCACTCGAAGCCACCGAGGTCCTCCACGAGCCGGACCGCCGGATTGATACTTTCGGCTCCACGAGTTTCGAGTTCCATCTAATCTCGGAACTGATGGATCAAGTGGGGCAAATCCGCGTGCGGACCGGAAAAATCACGGCGGAGCGTCCGATGATTGTGAAGCCGGAGCCCCAGTCGGATTTGGAATTTGAGGGGTTTGGCGAGCAGGCACAGGCGTTCGCAGAGTGGCTCAAGAGCCGCATGAAGGATTCCGCGGCCCTGCAATACGGCTTCACTTTCAAGAAGAGCGACGTCACGGAAAGCCTTATCCACGACTCGATGGATAATGTGCGTGACCGCGTCGTCGCGGAAGTGCGCGACAAGAACAATCCCATGACCGCCGTGATTCTGGGCGTGGACGATACCTGGGAAATCTGCCTGCTGAGATTCACCATGGAGATGATCCAGAAATCCTACCGGATCAACAAATTCGATTTCAAGCGCCGCGGCCTGCTATAGAGCTATTCGGCGCCGCGCGCCTGAGGCGTGGTGGTCGCGAAGGAAACGTGGTGCAAGCCGGCTGCATGAGTCACGCTGAGCACACGGACGATCTTCTCGTATTCCGTCTTCTCGTCGCCGCGAATGATGATGGCACGCTTGCGGTCGAAGCGTGCAATCTCCTGCAACTGCCCCATCAACTGCTCCTCGTTCAGCACTTTGCTGTTCCAGACGAGGGTGCCGTCCTGACGGACATTGATAACGAGTTCACCCTTCTTGCGTTCGCTCTGGGTGCCTGACTCCGCCGCCGGAACACTGATATTCAATTCCGTCTCGAATCGCGCCATCGCGAATGTGACGATAAAGAAGATAAGGAGAATAAAGAGCACATCAATAAGCGGCACGAGATTCATGCCGTTATGAGCCTGCTGGTGATTGACGCGGAATTTCATCGCAGCGGAATCAGCGGGCCGAACGGGCGGCCGGTTGCTGGGCGGCCTGCTGCTGAGCACGGGCCTGAGCGGTGACCCGTTTATACTGCGCGGCGAGCAGGGCCATGATATGTGTGGCGGCGGCTTCGAGTTCCGAAATCAACGAGTTCACGCGCCCCTTGTAGATGGAGTAGATAATCATGCACGGGATGGCGATGGCGAGACCGGCGGCAGTGTTAATGAGCGCCTCCGCCGTGCCCCCGGCAAATTCCATCTGCGCCGCGAGCATGTCCTTTTTCGAGATGTTCTTAAACTCCTTGAAGATTCCGATCACCGTCCCCAGCAGACCGATCATCGGAGCGACGGCCCCCACGTCAGCGAGGTAGGTGATCCGCTGACTGAGTTGACTGGCCTGGCGCTGGCCTTCGCTTTCGGTGACTTCGCGGACTTCATCAAACGTGGCCGTGGGATTCTTGGTAGCGAAGTCTATCGCTTTCTGAGTGATGCTGGCGATAGACTCATTGCGGCGATTGCACACGGCAAGCAGGCCAAGGTAATCCTGTTTGCGAATCAGCGCGTCGGCGGTGCGCATGAAGTGGTCACTCACCACTGCACCGCGGCGAATGGTGAGGACGTAGAAGGCAATGAGCGCGCACATGACGACCGAAAGCGCGCCGAGGAAGTAAATCGTGACTCCGCCTTTTTTCAGCATGTCGGCGACGGACTCGTCTTTGACCGGGTCTCTGACGGGTGCGGCAGCGGGCACGGCTTCCCCCGGGGCGGGTGGGCTTGCCGCGGGAACGACCGGCACGGTGCCTGCAGCCGGACTACCGGCGGGGGCCCCGGCGGGCTGCGCGGAGTTTTGCGCCGAAACGGCGGTAACGGTGAGGAGGAGGACAGAGAGGAACCGAAGCAGAATTTTCATAACGAAGAGCCGCGCGCACCGTAACCACCTGCTGCCGGGATGCAACACGCGCCTCAACTGTCTGGCTTTTCGAAATGCCACTGGACGCCCGGCACACGCGATGCTTATGACGCTCTCCCCCTCTTTCTTCATTTTTCATTCTGCATTTTTCATTTCCACCTCCCCCATGTCCTACACTACCTGCACTGTTCCCCCCGGCGAGAAGATCACCATCAGCGGCGGCAAGCTGAGCGTTCCGGCCCATCCGATTGTGCCCTTCATCCGGGGCGACGGCACGGGCCCGGATATTTGGGCATCGAGCGTGCGGGTGCTGGATGCGGCGGTGGAGAAAGCCTACGCCGGCGCGAAGAAGATCTCGTGGATGGAAGTGTTCGCGGGCGAGGCGGCGAAGAATCAGTTCGATAACTGGCTGCCGGACGACACGGTGAACGCTTTCAAGGAATTCCTCGTGGGCATCAAAGGCCCGCTCACGACCCCGGTGGGCGGCGGGATTCGCTCGCTGAATGTGGCGCTGCGCCAGTTGCTGGATCTCTATGTGTGTCTGCGCCCGGTGCAGTATTTCACCGGCGTGCCGTCGCCCGTGAAGCGCCCGGAAGCTGTGGACATGGTGATCTTCCGTGAAAACACCGAAGACATCTACGCCGGCATCGAATACGCGGGCGGCACGCCGGAAGCGCAAAAGGTACTCGACTTTATCGCAAAGGAATTTCCCAAGGATTTTACGAAGATCCGGTTCGGCACCTCGCAGGCGGTGGTGGACTACATGAAGCTGGCATCCCCGGAGCACACCATGGAAAATTATCCCGTGACCGTCGGTGTGGGCATCAAGCCGGTGTCGCAGGTGGGTACCATCCGCCTCATGAAGAGCGCGGTGGAATACGCTCTGACAAACAAACGGAAGTCGGTAACGATCGTGCATAAGGGGAACATTATGAAGTTCACCGAAGGCGCATTCCGCGACTGGGCGTATGCCGCCGCGGGCCGGATTTTCGGGGACAAGGTTTATACCTGGGCGCAGTGGGAGGCGACGAAAAAAGAGAAGGGCGAAGCCGCCGCCAACGACGAGCAGAAGGCCGCGCTGGCCGCGGGCCGGGTACTCATCAAGGACGCCATCGCCGACATCGTGCTCCAGCAGGTGCTGACACGGCCAACGGATTTTGACGTGATCGCCACGCTGAACCTCAACGGTGACTATTTGTCAGACGCGCTCGCCGCGCAGGTCGGCGGTATCGGCATCGCGCCGGGCGGGAACATCAACTACGTGACTGGTCACGCCATTTTCGAAGCCACCCACGGCACGGCGCCGAAGTATGCCGGCAAGGATGTGGTGAACCCCGGCAGTGTAATTCTTTCCGGCGAAATGATGCTGCGCTACATGGGCTGGGAAGAAGCTGCGGACCTCATTCTCAAGGGCCTCAACGGGGCCATCGGCAGCAAGCGCGTGACCTATGATTTCGCCCGCCTCATGGAGGGCGGTACGGAGATCAAGTGCTCGGAGTTTGGCGACAATATCATCGCCCACATGTGATCGGCGGAGTCCCGGATGAACCCAGTCTCTTTCCTGCGGCGCGTGGCGCTGGCCGAAGCCACCTCTTATCTGGTGCTGCTCGGGATCGCCATGCCGCTGAAGTACTTCGCCGACATGCCGATGGCGGTGAAAGTGACCGGCTGGATTCACGGCCTGCTGTTCGTAGTCTTCTCCTGGGCACTGCTCCAGGCCCTGCGCCGCGCGCGCTGGCCGGTGTCGCGCTGCGCGCTGGTCTTCGCCCTGTCGTTTGTGCCCGTCCTCCCGTTTCTGTTCGGCCGTCGGATGAAACAATGGGAGCGCGATGCAGAAGGTATTTAAATAGCAGTTTCGGCGACGTTCCGGTCCTTGCTCAGTTTGCTCAGGGACTCGACGGACCGCGACGCTTCCTGTCGCTTTTGCAACGCGGAAGCAGTTGGCGGGGCGCCTCACGGTTTCTTTTTTCCGAGCTTGTTGCGCACGCGGCTCCAGAACGCATCCATGTCCTCCTCCTTCATCGCGGCCACCTTCCGGCGGTGCTCTTCAATGAGTTTCTTCATGTCCTCTTCGCGCTTTTTGTCAGCCGCTGCCGTGTCGCGGGCCGCTTGTTTGGGATCACGCACCGGAAGGTCGCGGCGGATGGAGTCCGTCGTATTCGCCGCCGTCTCACCACCCTGTCCACGGAACGTGTCCACCGGCACCACCGTGGTGCCTCCGCCTCTCAATTTCCGCCGCTGCGCGATGAATTGCCGCGGGCTGAAGTAGTTCGAGTAGTCGCGCGCGAACGCTGTCTGATAGGGTCCGATATTCAGATTCCTCCGCATCTCGAAATGGAGGTGCGCCGGGTAAATGCCGTGCGCCGTGCCGATGGTCCCCACCTGCTGGCCGCGTACCACCATTTGATAAAGCCGCACGCTCCGCTGGTTGAGGTGGGCATAGACACTGTCGGCAATCTGCAGGCTGCCGTCTTCCCCGCGATAGACATGCCGGATGATGACGAGATTCCCCCACGACCGCCGGTAGTCTTCGGAATACACCACCACGCCGGCCGCCGTGGCATAGACCGGATCTCCAAGGTCGCTGTTCCCGCCGCCTTTGCCGTTCCAGTCCTCACCCTGGTGTGCATTGGGCATGTAACCGCGCGCGGTGTAATAACCGGCCCCGTCAGGCTTTCCCACCGGCAGATCGAAGCCGTCGGCCACGGTCACACGAATGGTGTGCCCGGCACGCACGGTCAATGTGCTCAACAGCCATAGGACCGGCAGCACCAGCAGGCGGCTCAGGGAGGGGGGCAAAGACAAATTCATGTTCCGGCGGCCTTCCTACGGCGGGCGGGGGAGGTCGGCAAGTGCGGGAAAATCAGCCGTTCGCCGGTGCTGCCCCGCAGGCCTTCACGCATTCCCTCACCAAACGCGGCCCGCGATAGATCAGCCCGCTGTAAATTTGCACCAGCGACGCCCCGGCGTGCAGTTTCTCCAACGCGTCGGCTCCACTCATGATCCCGCCCACACCGATCACCGGCATGGCACCATCCAGCACCCGGCAGAGGCGCGCGATGACCTCCGTGGCGCGTTGCGTGAGCGGAGCGCCACTAAGCCCGCCGCGTTCGTCCGCGTGAGGCAGGCCCTCGACGTCCGTGCGCGAGAGCGTCGTGTTCGTGGCGATAACACCTTCCAGATTTTCCTCCACAAACAGCCGCGCCAGACCGTCGAGGTGCGCGTCTTCGAGGTCCGGCGCGATCTTGATCAGCACCGGCACATGACGCCCGTGCTGCTGCGCCAGCATTGCCTGCTCCGCATGAAGCGCGCGGATGAGCGCCCGGCAGCTTTCCTCCTCCTGCAGATCGCGCAGGCCCTTCGTATTCGGTGACGAAAGATTCACCGTCACATAGTCCGCGAGAGGCCACGCGGCGCGCAGGCAGGCAAGATAGTCGTCCACCGCCCGTTCGTTCGGCGTATCGAAATTCTTGCCGATGTTCACGCCGGTGATGCCCTTCCACGTCCGCCGCGCCACATTCGCCATGCCCGCGGCCATGCCCGGATTGTTGAATCCCATCCGGTTCACGATCGCCTCCTTTTCCACGATGCGGAACAGCCGCGGCTTGTCGTTCCCCGGCTGCGGTCGCGGCGTCAGGGTCCCGATTTCCACATGCCCGAACCCCATTGCGCCAAACCCGTCGATCCCCTCTCCCGTTTTGTCCAGCCCCGCCGCCAGGCCCACGCGATTCGGAAACCGCAGTCCCCACAGCGTGACCGGAGCCGCCTCTGCCGTGGCTGGCAGGAGCCTCAACAACCCCGCCACGCCAGCGAATTTCAGCCCGCGCATCGTGACGTGGTGCGCTGTTTCAGCATCAAGCTGGAAGAGCGCCGCCCGCAGCAGCGGCCATGAGAGTTCCATCACGCAGCGCGCAGAACGGGAGGATGGAGATGGATGCGTTTCGGATTCTGACATCACACGACTCATGGCGCATCGTTCACGGCTGACAAGTGACACCCCGCCGGACGGCCAATTACCGTATTTCATCCTCCTTGCCGCCGGGCGGGGCGTCCGCTATGGGCGGCGAGATACCATTCCAAAACCCCAACTCCCAACCACGCAAGACTATGGCTCAGGCAATGATGGACCCCGAGGAGGTGCGGCGCTTCGCCAAGGAACTGAAGCGCTTTAACGACGACGTGCAGGGGCGGGCTTCGGCGCTCAATGCCCGCTTTATCGCGCTCGGCGGAACATGGCAGGACCAGGAGCACGCCAAGTTTGCGGAGGAATTCACGGTGACGATGAAGGTGCTCAAGAAGTTCGTGGAGGTCGCCGAGCAGCACACGCCGTTCCTCATGCGGAAGGCTCAGCGCATCGAGGAGTATCTTCAACAGCGCTAAGCCATGGCGGACGAAGCAAAAGTGCGCTCGGTGGAGTCGCTGGAGTTTTTCCGGTCGGCGCTCATCACATTTCTAACAAAGTCGCGGAAGGCGGTGAATCACGCGGAGGACGCCGTGAAACGCGGGCGCTACTGGGTGGAGCAGGAACAGCAGAACCATTGGCATCAGGAGGGGAAAAAGCGCGCACGGAAGCTGGCGC
Organism: Verrucomicrobiota bacterium; assembly: GCA_031414455.1. GTDB lineage: Bacteria > Verrucomicrobiota > Verrucomicrobiia > Verrucomicrobiales > V1-33 > V1-33. The sequence continues at coordinate 254 of JANNVM010001343.1, read as the reverse complement.
AGTCGCAGCAGGAGTTGCTCACGGCAAAGCTCTCGAAGTTTCAGGACAGCGTGATGCTCCAGGAAAAACTCATGCGCCGCGCCAGGGCGGAGCTTGAGGAGGCGGAGTTGAAACTGAAAGCCGCGAAGAAATGGGCGCGGGAATTTGACCGCATCTACGATCCTGCCGTCAAGGGGCTCGGCAAGCTGCGGGACTTCCTCGAACACGATCTCGTGAAGGGCGTCGCATGGCTGGATCAGGCCCTGAAAACGCTG
>JANNVM010001342.1:0-3035 GCA_031414455.1 Verrucomicrobiota bacterium | reverse complement strand
GCGGATCGCCGGCATCAATGGCGCTGAGTAGCAGGGTGACTTCGGACATAGTGTGAGGATGAAGAACCCGCCCTCGAAAAGCAAGTGTGGGGAAAGTGGTAGAGGACTCCCTTTATCCAGAACAGCTTTGCGATTCTCATGGCCGCAGGTAATTCGGCACGTTCCAGGTGGCGCAGCCCTTCCGCCTGCGCGGCGCGTGCGAAATGGAAAACTCCCGACCAACGGAGGCTGGTCGGGAGTTCGATGGAAACCGGTTTTTCCCTGAAGGCTGACACAACGAATCGCTTACTTCTTACCAATCGGGAAGAGATGGAACTCGTCGTTCGGAAACCCGCTGGCGGCACCATTGCCGGCGTTCTCGTTGGCTGGCACGGTCAGGGTGCCCGGTTTACCCCAGTGGAGCGCGCCCGGAGTTCCCTCGGGAACTCCGAAAGCTTCGGTCAGCGGGCCTGTCGCGTTTAAGACGACCTGGAAGGACAGCCATCGACCGGCTGCGGAAGCGATACGGAGGTCCGGCATGTCTGCGCCGACCTCGTTCAGGAATGTGGCGGTGAAATGAATGTTAGCCCATGCGGGCTCCAGACCCGGGTTCGCTTCAATTTCGGATTCGCGATGGCCAAACACAGTCGGCCCGCTGACTCGGAACCAGTTTGCGGGCAATGTCGTGGGATCCTTGGCGAAAGTCGTGACCCAGATCAGCGCCCGGTTCAACTTAACGCTCACGGTCACCTCGGCCATACCGTCGCCGACCGCTCGCTCGGTGACGGTGCCGTCAATGGATGCGGGCCCCAGCGCACCACCTCCATAACTGGTCTCGCGAGCGAGCACGCCCGCGTAATCGTACCACATGATGTACCTCGGTCCGTCATCCAAGCCATCCCCATTAATGTCCGGGTCGTTGGTCCATGCAAAAAGCCGGGGCGTTTTGGGCAGTAGCGGATGTACCACTGATCCCTGCGCGTCGAGCCATTCCTGCAAGTCGCGCTTCACCAGCTTGCCCTGGGCCCGGGCCGAGGGCATCGTCGAGTTGACCAACCCGAGCAGGAGCAGCGCACTGCCGAGCGTTTTGAAGAGTGATGTTATGTTCATGGTGTTTTTGTCTTTCTGTTTTTGCCCCGGAGTGATCCGTTGGGCCGTTGAGTTTGTTTCGTTTTTTCGGAGGTTCCGGTTCCCGGTCTCCGTTACTCAGTGCGCCGTTTCGTTTTCAGGAATGTCAGCAAAGTGAATTTTTTTTGAGCGCCGGGCGGCGGAGAGCGTCCGGCATGTGGCGGGGCGGAATGGATTCCCCAACAGGCCGAGCCCTTGCCGCCGCCGCGCGGGAAGTTGATTCGCGTGTTGTCCCCGCTGTGGGCCGCGAAGGTCCCGCACTGACAGTGCTCAAATTCACCTTGCGGGTGAATGGATTCCCAGCCGCCGATGACTCATTCTCTGCGCCCTCTGCGTTCTCCTGTTCCATCATCGCTCTTTTCAGGATTACCGGGGCGCTGCTGCTTCCGTGACTTTGGTGCTCACCTTGATGTCTGTGACAGGGTTGCCCTGCGCGTCCGTCCACCGGATGGAACCCATCCAGTGTCCGGCACCGTTGAGGACTTTGAACACCAGGACGTTGAGCCCCTCGTTCAATGAGAGGCCCGGGACCGTGTCGCGATCGATCTGGAAAATAGCGTTACTGACCCACTGATGGACCCTTTGTCCGTTCAAATACACCACGCCGGTATCGTCCATGCCGACGCGCATCCGCAGCCCGCTCATGGCGCGCGGGGCGTGGAGGTAACTGACCGCGTAGCCGGCGCAGTCCTCGCTGGGGATTCCAGTGGCGCGATTGAAGTCCAACACGTTGTCCGTCAGGGTGACTTCCTGCCAGATCAGTTCCCGGCCGGCGACCTGCACCCGGTCTCCGGCCGCGGGCCGAAGCAGGTTTTCGCCGGGAATCTGTTCGAGGGCAGGCTGGTTCACGCTGCTTGCGGCGATCGAAACAGGCGCGAGGACGAGCCACTGCCTGATGGCGCCGGCGCCGCTGGCTTGAATCGCCCGTTCCCGCTCCTCTTTCGCCGTGCGCTCGCGCGTCCGGGCCGTGATGCGATCGGAGATGGCCCGCGCGTCATCCTCCCATGCCGCCACCTGCCCGGGCGTCGCCGCTTCCCAGACTTCCAGCGTGTTTCCCATCGCGCTGCCCACAATTTTCCGCCCGTCCGGAAACAGAGCGAGCGCGCCGCTCGAGTTGGGCCGGGGATCCAGGCTGAGCAGTTCCCGGCCGGTGGTGGCGTCCCAGACCTTGATCCGATTGTCGCCGCCCCTGGTGAGGATCCGACGCTGGTCCGGGAAAAACCTTGCTGAGGACACTGGGCCGGCATGGCCTTCAAGAACGAGTTCCAGACGTCCGGTCGCGGCATCCCATACCCTGGCGGTCCGGTCCTCCCCGGAGGTGACGACGCGCCGCCCATCCGGAGAAAAATCCACTGATGCTGTCATGCCCGCATGTCCTTTCAACACGACTTCATTGACTCCCTCGCCGGAGCGGGCATTCCGGATTCGGGGGGTCCCGTCCAGCCCTCCGCTGGCAATCCGGTCGCCTTTCGGAGAGAGGGCAACACACCAAACCTCGTCCGTATGTCCCCGCAAAGTGTCCAGTTCCCTGCCGCTGGCTGCATCCCAGATTTTGACAGTTCCATCATAGCTGGCGGTGGCGATTTGGCGGCTGTCGGGGGCGAAGGCCACGGACGTAATTCTGCCCGTGTGTCCCTTCAGAACGGACACCTCCAGCCCGGTCACGGCATCCCACACCCGGGCGGTGCGGTCGAAGCAGCCGCTCACCATCTTCCGGCCATCGGGGGAGAAAGCCACGGACGGCACCCAATCGGTGTGTCCGGTTAGGGGGAGGGGAAATATTGGCTGACCGTTCGCGCTGTCCCACACGATGACCTCGCCTTCCTTACCGCCGGTGATCAGGCGGCGGCCATCCGGAGAAACCGCGACGGACAGGATGTCCTTCACCGCATGAGCCAGTTCGAGCGTGTCGTGTTCGACCGGGGTAC
>JANNVM010001341.1:0-4277 GCA_031414455.1 Verrucomicrobiota bacterium | reverse complement strand
TGAGCGTGCCGCCAAAGCTGGACTCTCCCTCAGGCAGGCCGTGATGGATGATGGAGGAAACAGGACCGGAGGCGATGGCTTCCGCCGATGGTTTGGCGGCGTCCACGAGTTTGGCGAGGCCCCAGTCCATGACGAGCACTTCGCCGTAGTCGCCCAGCATGATGTTAGCCGGCTTGAGGTCGCGGTGGAGCACGCCCCGGCTGTGGGCGAAGGCCAGGGCATCGCAGACTTTCTGAAAAACCGTGAGCAGAACCGGCAGCGGGTACTTCCCCGCGGTGTCAGCCGAATTCGCCACCAACTGCACGAACACCTCTGCGAGGGTGACGCCGCGCACGAACTTCATAGTGTAGAAAACCTGACCATTGGCATCAATCCCGATGTCGTGGATGGGGACGATATTCGGATGCTCCAACTGTCCGGTGATGCGGGCCTCGGCCACGAAGCGGGCAAGAGCTTCCGGATTGTCCGGCTTGAGCATGACCTTCATGGCCACCTTGCGCTCCATGGCTCCATCGCGAGCATCCAGCACCGCCCCCATGCCGCCTTCAGCGACGAGGCTGCCGATGTCATAGCGGTAGAGGAGTCTCCTCTCCTCCGGCAGCAACCGCCGGGCCTCCTCTGCACAGGGCGGGCCAGCTGTATTCCGGACACGCTGCAGCCGAAGCCTTGCTGCGCCGATGGCGATTTCCTGACCCGGCCACAGCTTCGTGGTGCCGGCAATGCGCCGCCCGCCCACTGTCGTTCCATTGGTGCTGCCGGCATCCTCCACAAACCAGCCGGACGGGGTAATGGTCAGACGGGCGTGGTGCCGGGAGACACCATCGGCATTCACCGGGATGTCGCAATCCTCCGCCTGCCCAAGAACGAAAGTCCCGCAGCTTAGATCGCGCCGCAGCGGTTCCTGCCCGGAAACCAAAATGGTGACATCCGCATGAACCGTATTTCGATCGTTCCCAGGCACAGTGGGCGGCAGGTCGTTTCGGACCTCACAAACGGTGGATAGCAAATCGGGGGACATGATGGCGTCCGTGAGGAATCTGAATTGTGATGCCGGCGTCCCCTGTAGGCGAGTCTCCCCGGTCGGAGCAAGGATGATTGTGGCAGATGCTATTTCTTCGGCATCGCCCGCAGGGCCATGACGCCCTGAAGCGCGGTCACGGCGCGTTCCAACTGACGGTCGCCGAGTTTGTCGAGGCGAACGGCGTCGGCGACGCCTTCCGGGGCCTTCTTGAGATAATCCATGAGCTTTGCTTCTTCGTCCGCGGTGAGCGGAGCGAGGATGTCAGGCACGACGCCCTTTTCGTGAATGGCCCGGTGTTTCGGGGTGAAATAATGAGCGGTGGTGAGACGAATCGCGGATTTGTTGTCGCCGGGAATGATGGACTGCACGCTGCCTTTTCCAAACGTCGTGGTGCCGACGATCACGGCGCGGCCAAGGTCCTGGAGGGCGCCGGCCATGAGTTCCGCACCGCTGGCGCTGGCGTGATTCACCAGCACGGCCATCGGATAGGTGCGGGAGCGGCGCTGACGGGCCGGCGTCTTCCTGAAAGGAGTTTGCTTTTCGAGGGTGGCGTCATTGGCGGGACCGGGATCGGGGAGTGAGGGGGGCTGGCACAGCCAGGCGGTGGACGACATCGGGCACCGTGCCATTCCTGATCGCCGCCGCGAACGCCTCGCGGTCCACGCCGGGCTTCACGCCAATATAGAGAGCGGCGTCCCCGTCCGCCTTCGCAATGAACCACATCTCCGTCTTCGGCTCACCACCGAGTTTTGTGGCCACGTCCGCGGGCGGATGCACCTGAATGCTGAGCTTGTCGCGCGCATCGAGCACTTTCACCAGCAGCGGGAACCGCTCCGTCGCGGGAGCGCTCTCACCAAAGACCGCGGTGCGATGCTCTTCCCAAACATCATGCAGCGTCAGGCCGGCGAGCGGCCCGTCCTCCACCACGCTCTGCTCGTCTGCACGGTCTACCACTTCCCAGCTCTCACCAATGGGCTTGCCGCCCTCCGGCAGCGTGCGGCGGTAGAGTTTCTCCAAGATGCGCCCCCACACACCCGTTCCATATAGACCGGACGCAATCGGAAGGGAGCGGTGAGTTCAGGTGTTTCCATTGGCCATCCACTGCCGGAAATCCTCCGCAGTGTCAATGTCGCGCAGCTTGCGTTCGAGCATATGCATCTTGCGGCCCGCGCGTTCTGCTGCCGCCAGGCTCACACTCAGCGTATACTCCGCGCTCCACGGAATTTCCTCAAACAACTCCGGAGAAGGACGCCGGAGCGTTAGGATGTAATAACCGCAGTCCAGCGCACGGACGACACCGTGGTGGTGATGGCCAACGGCATGACCGGAAACCGCCGCATCAAGGCCGGCGGGCCGTGGTGCCGGAACTGCCGAAGCATTGCAGAATTTTAAGCTATAGTTTAGCAAAGCTGCGCCATTTTTCGAGGGTCGCCAAATTCTCCTGATCATACGTGAAAAGTGGCTGTTTCAGGCCGACCGCGCGAATTCTTAGAGTCAACTCAAGTGCTTCACGAAAGAGTGGATACTCACTCGCAAGGTCGCTCCCATTCAGTTTACTGGCCATGAGCCTGAATTGCGCTCCGTATTTCGTGCGCTCGGAGAGCGTGACTTGGCGCACACCGTGGCTACTGCGCAGCACTGCCGAGCATGCCTCGAAATCAGCTTGTATCTCGCCTCCGCGATATTTAACCAGCATCCCCCTCCTGTGCATGTGAGGTGGAACATATTTTGCTGCGGCCAGCCTGATATCCACACCATTTATTCCTGCCATACTTGCCACCGTGGCGGTTTCAGCGGTCCCCTCAGGGTATGAAGCCAGCACGCAGCGGGCAATACCCAGACTCACCTCACGCACATCCACGCACGGAACAAAAAGCTGTACCATGCAGCACAAATGGTAAAAAGTTTCGACGGTGTTCCCTCCAAATGCCGGGTTCAGCACCCACTTCCGCTGGTCCAGGGAACCGGCAGTGCCGATCCCTTCAAAAATGGCGGCCTCAATGCTCACTAGTTCACCGAGGGACTCCATTTCGCGCTTCATCTCCAGTTTCCCGCCGTCCAGGGACAGCAGTTCGAGATATTGCGCTGGTATCTCCAGCCTCCTTGCCAGGGCAAGCGCAGCAAGCCCTTTCTCCAAGGCATAATAGCCGAGCAAAAAAAGTCTGCCATCCCCGTTCCGGAGCCAGGCTTCATGAAATTGTTCAATATCCTTCCCGCTGCAAGCGTAGGGCTTCTCAACGGCGACGAAATATCCCCGGTCCAGCAGCGCGACCGCATAGGGCACATGAAACCGTGTGGGCGTGGCGATGATGACCGCCTGGCGACCGAGGCCTTTGTGCTCCAGCAGTGCCAGCAGAGTCTCCGCATCGTCATCCTCCAAGCGGTGTACCCGGATGCCGGCTCGTTCCGCGTTCAGTCGCCGGCGCATCTCCTCCTCAGGATTTACATCAATCACATCAGCTATCCGCAGCCCTACCCTTTCCCCAAGTCGCCTGCACGCCTCCAAGTACCGCCCGGCTGTGATCTCTCCGCCGCCCACGACTGTTATGGGAACAGAACTCATGGCGCTGAAGATTTCTTGAGCTTTACGTGCGTTTTATCGAGATCCTCCGGAGCGCCTATGGGTATCCTTTCAGCTTTGTAACCAAGAGATTTACACATATTGCGATACGACTTATCGTTGACGCCCGTGCTCAATCCCAGCGACTCAGCTAGTTCCTCCACAGCTTCCATTCGGAAGGTTCCCATCTTCACAACTCCATCCCGAGGAGCATTCGTGATAGCAATCAGGTTTTCGATGGCCCGCGGATTGCTTTTGGGGGCAACGTAAATCAAATCAAGCAGCCATCGTTCAACTTTGGTCACATCCTTGTAGTACTTCATGATAGTACTGACAGCTAAATAAACTCTAGAAGTTCGAGTTGGCGGCGCCAGGTTCGGGTCTTCAACCAGAGACAATCTTGGCCCGTTAAGACGACTTTCAAGATCTTTACCCTTGGGCGTATTGCTATCATTAAGTACGTCTATGAAGTGCTCGATTGAATGACCTTTATCGGGATGGCCTTTACTGGCGACGAGAATGGTGACCATTCTTTTGGAGCGCCAGCTATTCTGTTGTCCCTTGATCACGATTCCGGCATCCCAAAGGGGGGCCAACAGAAATGGATAGTAAGATGGGTTAGCATCAACCTCATCGAGAAATAGTATGGGTATTTTGTCACCGGGAACGGACTGCAGCCGAGCAATGGACTCCAGA
>JANNVM010001340.1:0-3700 GCA_031414455.1 Verrucomicrobiota bacterium | reverse complement strand
GTATCAGGAACGAAGAAGCTTACTTCTTCTTCGCAACCGTCTGAGCAGGGGCCTTCTTCTTGGCGGCCTTCTTCTTGGCGGCCTTCTTGGCCGGAGCTGCTTTCTTCGCGGGCGCCGCTTTCTTAGCGGCGGCTTTCTTTTTTGCTGCCATGGTGTTGTGTTTTGTTGGTTTTGTTTGGTGCGTGACTGGCTTGCGGCACCGGCGACGGCGCAGCAGGAGACCAGCCACGGCTTGGGTTTCCCCCGGTGTCAGAGTGACCCCGGCAAGAATCTGTTCGATGAGGTCCGCGGCGCGTCCGTGGAACACCCGCATCACCATCTCATGGATGAAGCGGCCGACCGTGACCTCTCTCGTCTTCGTAGCGAAGTAAATATTGTGATGTCCGTTAAATATCTTCCGGACCAAACCTTTGGCTTCCAGTTTCTGCATTACCGTCAGTATGGTAGTGTAGGCGCGGCACTTTCCGTCGGGCATCTGCTGCAGGATGTCATGCACGGTTGCCTTGCCGGCAGCCCACAGCACAGACATGGCTTGGAGTTCGAGGTCAGATGGACGGACGGTTTTCATTTCGCGCTGTCAGAGGTTGTCGTTGACAGACCGGATTCGATTTCCCGCACTTGCTACTACGAACCTAGTAGCATGGTCAAGAAATTTATTTGGATTTGTGAAATATTTTTTGAGCCTGGATATCATGGTGTCTGAGTATTCCGGCGCGCGAAATCCATTACTCAAATCAGATTCTCCCGCGACGTGAGCGTGATGTTTCGCAGCACGATCATCGCATACCGTGCAGCTTGAATGCAGCGCGGCAGTGCTCAGGAAATGACAGGAGTTGACTGCTCAACAACGCCTTGCTCCGCGGCGGACGATTGTGGTTTCACCAGCATGAGCACGCCTGCAGCAAGCACCCCGACTGCTCCGCAGAGCAGCCAGAGTACGTCCGGATTCGAATCATAGAGGACGAGTCCGGCCCACGAGCCGAGGAGATTTCCGCCAAGCCATGAGAACGCCACGAGACCACTGAAGCGTCCGCGCATATTGGCTGGAGAGAGTTGCTGGACCCACGCCGCGTGGCGCGGCAGACAGAGCATCTCCCCGATGGTGAACACCACCATGCCCGCGCTCACAAGCCAGAGGCTGCCGCCAAACCAGTTCACGGCCACGCCGAGCCCGAGCATCAGAAACCCTGCGGCCACACCGGCGCGGTAGGTAATCCACGCCGTTAGGGCAGTGAGTGGAATTTCAAAGAGAATGATGATGACGCCATTGATGGACTGCACGAGGCCGCAGTCTGATTCATTATACCCGTGATCCATGATGTGCAGATTCACTGTCGTCGTGAGCTGGCGAAAAATGAAACTGGCGCAGACGGTGGCGGCCATGATGGCGATCATGGCCGGGCACGCGCGCACTGCCCGGAGTGCCGGTGCCCATCCGGAGCCGGCGCGGCCCGCCGTGTTTCCGCGGGGGAGACAGAACCACGCAAGGATCGCGAAACACAGAGAGGTGAAAGCGTCGGCCGCGAACAGCCACAGGTAGCTGTGCGACACCACGACGAATCCGGCCACGGCGGGGCCGAGCGCCCAACCGGCGTTAATGGCGACGCGGATGGCGAGTTGAGCGGCGACGCGGTCGTTGTCATGCACGATGTCGGCGATGAGGGCCTGCGTCGCGGGATGGGCACCTTGCGCGACGAATCCAGCCAGGCCCATGATGATCATGATCGCGCCGTAGGAGTCCGCGAAACCCATGCTCAGCACGCAGCAGGCCTCGAGGAAAAGGGAGATGGCCATGATCCGGTTGCGCCCGAACCGGTCGGCGAGCGGGCCCGCGATGAAGCCGCAGGCAAAGCCCCCGATGGCGTAAGCCATCACCGCCCATGCCATTTGGGACGTCGAGTAGCCGGCGCGCTTCATGTAGAGGGTGATGAACGGAATGAGGAATGTGGCGAACCGGTTCACGAAGGTGCCGCCCGCCAGCACCCAAAAGGGTGCGGGCAGCCTGCGAAAGGCGGCGATGAGTTCTTTGGTGGCTGGTTTCATGGCAAAATCGGAAAACAAAAAGCCCGCCGGTCTCTGGGAGCGGCGGGCGACTGCGGGCAAATCAGATAAGGATATCTCTGAAGTTAGGCCTCACGGTGCCGGCCGGCACGGTATTTGACTCCATCAGTCGTGCGCACGCCGTTCCATCGCATCCCTTGCGGGAGTTGCGGGTGCATGGCGGTAATGGAGCAGGCGATGTTCACAGAGGACGCGATGATTGAGGCGGACGGTGCCGCTGTCAAATCGTCAATGACGCGGGTTCCTCACGGCTGAAACGTACACCGCAGCCTGTAGAACCGGCGGGTGGCGGGCGGCGGAGCGGATTCACGCATGACAACGCTCTCGGTTTGAGCGTTGAGCGAAACCGCTTCCATTTCATGAGGAGTGATCGGCCATCCGGAGAGGTTCCCGGCTTCCATGGTGTAGATGAGATCGAGCGGGTACGACGGCCGGCGGAACTGCAGCGCGCGATCCGCACGGATCGTCACGCCGTCCCCATCGCGGGCGCGGGGATTGGTCGCGAAGGCGTACTCCATCAGATTGATGCGTCCGTCGCCGTCAGGATCGGCACCGGGCCCGGAGATGAGCGGATCGCCACGTTCCGTTTCGGTGAAGTAAAAGTTGTCCCAGCCGTAGTAAGCCGAGGCAAACGCAGTATCCGCGGCCCCCGGGCTTCCATCAGGGTTGCGGGAAATGGCCCACGCTTCCGCTTCGTCCAGGTCTTCCACTTGAGTCACTCCGGCCGCCCGAGCCACCAGCGTATGGCTGCCGCCGTCGGTGACCGGATACCAGCCGTCTTCGTAAGCGAAGTCGAGAATCACTTCTCCGGCGGCATCGGTGAGTTCGAGCCGTTCGCCGTCATTGTCGAGCTGGCCCGTCCAGGGACCGGATACCTGCGCCGTGTTGCCAGGATGGCGCCGGCTGAAGGCGGCGAGGTTTTTCACGATCACGAGCCGGGCTCCGGCAGCGAGAGTTGTCGCCGGAAAGGTCCATGTGACGCCCCTCATGAACGTGGCACCCGTCAGTGTGAGCGGCGTGCTGCCGGTGTTGAGGAGTTCGAGAAACTCAAAGTCATCCGCGCGCACGCCGGGCAGTGCGGCGAGTTCCTCCGCGGTCGGATCCGCCGGATGATAGTGAATTTCCGAAATCCGCAGCCACTGCTGAGATACCGTCGGGGCGCCGGTATAAGTGTGCGTCGTGATCAACTGACCCGCCGCGTCGCGCAGTTCAATGGTTTCACCGCGCGCTGACAACTGCCCGTCGTAGTCGCCCTGCACGAAACGCATCTCGCCGCCGCGCGGCCCGGTTGTTCGTGCGCGGAAGGCGGCGGCATTTTTCGCGACATGCAGCAGGCCTTTGTATCCCGATACCACGGTGCCGGGGCCGGAGGGAATGACCGTGCCGCCTTCCAGCGTGTAGTCCACGGCACCGCTGATAGTCCAGCCGGAGACATCCACCGCCTGCGCCGTCGTATTGCGCAGAATGATGAATTCACCGTCCTGTGAATTTCCCGGCGGATAAAAATCGAGCGAATCAACCACCACGGATCCTGGTCCGGCGGACTGCGGCAGATTAGGAATCGGCACGCCGGCATTGCCGGCAGCCTGACTGAAGAGCAGTGGACGGGACGCACTCTGGTTGAAGAGAAATGTGCGGC
>JANNVM010001339.1:0-3657 GCA_031414455.1 Verrucomicrobiota bacterium | reverse complement strand
CTTTTTCGTAGTCGATGTGGAGCACGAGCGAGAGCGGCAGGAGCGGCTCGTAGGCGTCGGCGGTGATGATGGGAATGCTGGCGAGTGATTCGTCGTAGCGGTGGCTCTCCGTCTGGCCGCTGATCCAGCGGAGCACGAAATTGACAGTGGGAACGAGTTCCACTTTGAGCGCGTAGGGATTGAGCGCGTATTTGCCAGGGGTGAGGGCTTGTTTCCAGACACCGCGGTGGCCGCGGCTGACCTGTTCGCCGTAGCGGAATCCTGCGCCGGTGACGTCCTCGCCGTTCTGGCCGTAGTAACTGATGACTACGCCGACATAGCCGATGGGGATGAGTGTCTTCGGCCGCAGCTCAACCGTGGCGAACCATCGATTGATGAAATACGTGCCGTCCGTGAGCACCTGGAGCTGACGGCCGCGGCGGCCGCCGAGGGTCAGGAACTGCTCGGGATCCTGGAAGTAGTTGTGGCCTGTGCCGTGCTCATCTCCGCCGGCCTGCGGGGCGATGAATTCGCCAGGCTGGAGCGTGGGACCGTCGTGAACGGTGAGCACGCCGAGGTTGTCGGAAGGCGTCAGGCCGTTCTCCATGGCGTTGGTGTCCTCGTTGCCCTGAGCCACGGAAATGGCGCGGCTGGCACCGGAGGCACCGACTTTCACCGGAGCGAATCCGGCGACGCTGCCGAGTTCCGCCTGCCAGGTGCGCAACTGTCCGGCTTCGTCTTTGGTGACGGGGCCGGTGTAAACCATCTGCTCCGTGATGATGATGAAGAGGGCGGTGTTGATGGCGTAGGTGCCCTCGCGCAGGATGCCGCGCTGGCGGCCGCGCTGGCCGCCTTTGAGGATGAAGACTTCGGCGTCCTGGAATGAGTTGCAGGGCACGGTGCGGCCCAGCGTTTGCTCAGGCGGCAGCGGTGAGCCGTCGCGGGCGTAGGCATAACCGATGCGGCCCTCGGAGATGGTGACGAGCGGCACCTTGTGGATGCTGAACATCCAGCACGGATAGCCGAAGTGCAGGCCACCGCGCAGAATTCGGGCCTGGTAGCCGGCTTCGCCTTTCAGCGCGATGATGCGGCCCTCAACGAGTGAGCCGCACGACGACCAGAGTTTTTCGATGATGCCCACCCGGCTGTGCGGGATGTAGCGAATGCCTATGACGAGGCTGAGGAGAAACCACAACACGAGGGGAGTGGCCACGACGATTCCAGTCCAGAACAGGATGTCCGGGATCATATATTTTGCTTTCTTTCTTTTTTGTTATGTGAATCGGCCCCGCCTCGCTCTGCGTGGCTTGAGCGGCGCCGGAATTCTCTGAAGAGGAAGGCCTCCGGGCCGCCTCTCCACTTTCAGATTTTACAGAAAGAAGAGCTGCGTCCGTTTGTCTCCCGGTGTTGCTGACGAGGTTAGCTGTCGGGCTGGAGTCACCAAGTACTCCTGACGCTGCAGGCATCATGCGCCCCAAGTCTGACCGGCAGATGAGCCGGTGTGAACGGGATTTGGGTCCCCCGTTGTCCCGGCGGCGAAGCCGGGTCATTAAGCTGACAAAGAACTGTGTAATGATACGCAGGGCTTGTCAGGACTTTCAAGGGCGCGTGCAACCGCCTGAGGGTGAGGGCGATATTCTTCTGAGAAGCTCCAGGCTCCAAATTCATATTCCAGGGCCGTAACGCTGATTTGGAGCCTGGTGCCTGGAGTTTGGTGCTTTTCTCCCGTATCCGGTTTGACGAACGGCTCAGAACCCGCCACAACAGCACGGTAACCTCCGCCTCATTCCCCAAAAATGCTTCCCGAACTGGAACAACTGCTCATCCTTCAGGAAAAAGACCAGCACATTCGCCGCCTCAAGCTCGATCTGAAGCGGCTCCCCGCGGATCAGGAACGCGCAAAGAGCAACCTTGCTGCCGACACCGAGGCCGTGCGCGCGGCGAAGGAGCGGGTGCAGTTGAACGAAGTCGCGATGAAGAGCCTTGAACTGCAGATCCAGACGCGGAAGGACACGATCGCGAGGCTTAAGGTGCAGCAGTATGAGACGCGGAAGAATGAAGAGTTCGCGGCCCTTGGGCACGAAGTGGTGCGCTACGGCAATGAGGCCACGAAGTTGGAAGACGACGAACTCGTGCTCATGGAAAAAGGCGAAACCCTGAAGGCCGAACTGGCGGAATGCCAGAAGGCGCTAACCGCGACGCAGGCGCGAGTGAACGAGGAATTGAAAAACATTGCGGAGCGACAGGGGCATGTCACCGGTCAGTTGGCGGAGTTCGACGGTATCCGAAATGGCCTGGCGGAGAAGTCCGATCCTGATCTTCTGGAACGCTACGACCGGATTTTCAATCACCGGGGCGATTCGGCCATTGTGGAACTTCAGGCCGGAATCTGCCGCGGCTGCAATATGAAAGTCACACCGGCCTGCCTGTCTGCCGCGAAAGCCGATAAGTCGCTCGTTACCTGTTCGAACTGCGGGCGGCTTGTGTATATCGCGGATTTTTAAGTCCGGCGTGAACTCCGGCGGCTTTTTGGTTGCGCCCGTCATTCCGGGCGGATACTGCCGCGCCCTTCATTTTAACCCACACCCACTCACTGCCATGGCCGATCTCGACGGAGCTAAGAAGAACAAGGATTTTTTCACGAAGACACCCCAGCAAACGCCGGGCTTTTTCCTCAAAGGCTCTGGCCAGTATGACTGGGGCCTCAAGAACCGCCTCAGCAAGGTGTTCAATCCGAAAAGCGGCAACTCGCTCATGCTCGCTTTTGACCACGGCTATTTCATGGGACCCACGACAGGTCTGGAGCGCGTGGACCAGACGATCCTGCCCCTGGAGCCCTACTGCGACTGCCTCATGCTGACGCGCGGCATTCAGCGCAGCATCATTCCGGCGAGCACGCAGAAAGCGATCGCCCTGCGCGCCAGTGGCGGCACCAGCATGATCAGCCCCATGGACGAGTGGGAAGGCGAGGACGGCGACGACAAAATCAAACTGCGCCGGCCTGGCTACGAGCCGCTCTCGAATGAGAACCTCGCGTGCAGCATTGAGGAGGCGATTCGCCTCAACGCCAGCGTGCTGGCCGTGCAGGTGTTCATCGGAAGCGAGCACGAACGCCAGTCGCTGAAGAACCTCACGGACCTCATTGATCAGGCGAACCGCTATGGCATCGCCGTCATGGGCGTGACTGCCGTGGGTCGTGCGATGGCCCGCACGCCGCAGTATTTCCGCCTCGCCACCCGCATCATGGCGGAACTCGGTGCCCACCTCGTGAAGTGTTATTACACCGACACCGAGTTTGATACCGTCACGTCGTGCTGCCCGGTGCCCATCGTGATCGCCGGCGGCAAGAAACTCCCGGAGAAGGAAGCGATGGAAATGGCCTACAACGCCATCAGCCAGGGAGCCAGCGGCGTGGACATGGGCCGCAACATCTTCCAAAGCGAGGCTCCGATCCCGATGATCCGCGCCGTCCGCGGCATTGTACACGAGGGCCACAACGTGAAGACCGCCCTGCAGGCCTACGCCGACTTCAAGTCCGACGCCGCCAAAGCGGCAAAGAAGACCGCTCGCAAGAAGTAGGTGCGCCCCGGGACCGCGGCTTTTTAAGCCGCGCGTAATGATGAGGTTGTGGGGGAGTCCTGGTTGCGTGGAGCGGCGTAAAAATCGGCGGTGCCGGGC
>JANNVM010001338.1:0-4636 GCA_031414455.1 Verrucomicrobiota bacterium | reverse complement strand
TGATGAGAATCGGCGTGGCCCATGTGGCTCCGCCGAACGCGCCGCGGCCGCCGCCGAATCCGCGCCCGCCTCCACCTCCGGGGCCGCCGCCCTGCGGTTGCGCCGCAGCAGCGTCCAGCCCTTTGGCGATGGCGTCCTGGCCGATGGATCCGGCTTTTTCGGTGTCCCATGCGGTGAACCATTTGGTGAAGGTGCCTTTTAACTCATCGCGGGTCAGGCTGCCGTCCTTGTCAGCATCGCTGGCGGCAAAAACGGCGGGAGCCGTCGTCTGGCTGCGTCCGGTGGAGGCGCTGCCATCCAGCGCCGGCACCGCGGAGTACCACTTTTCACTCATTTGGCCGGCACTGAGTTTGCCGGTCTTTTCTGTATCCATTTTGTCATACCAGGCATCCGGCAGGGCGTTAAATTCCGCGGCGCTCACTTTCTTGTCAGCATCCTTGTCCGCCTGAGCGACGATCTGTGCGGCGAGGCGTGTGCCGATGCCTCCGCCGCCTCCACCGCCCTGTCCGCGTCCACCTCCGCCACCGCCTCTCAAAGCGGCGAGTTCCGCAGGATCCATTTTCGGCGGCGGCACTTCCCAGAGGTCTTTGCCCGTGGTTTTGTCCACCGCGATCAA
This sequence comes from Verrucomicrobiota bacterium, assembly GCA_031414455.1. Taxonomy (GTDB): domain Bacteria; phylum Verrucomicrobiota; class Verrucomicrobiia; order Verrucomicrobiales; family V1-33; genus V1-33. The sequence goes on along the minus strand of JANNVM010001338.1, from coordinate 4,020 downwards.
GCGCGCCTTTTCGTCAGGACCGAAATTGAAGACACAGGCATTTCCGGCGAGCATGGGAGAGGCGCCGTTGCCGAAGATGTGCTGCATTTTCCCAAAGTCGCGATGCCAGATTTCCTTGCCGCTCATGTCATAACAGTAGAGCCCGGCGGAGCCGAAGGACACGATGACACGCTCGCCGTCGGTCACGGGCGTCGCAGAGCAGTAGGGATTGTCCCGCTGCGTCTGTTCATCCTCTGTGTAGGCGACGCCGCTCTGCCAGAGGAGTTTGCCATCGGCGCGGTTGAGGCACATCAGCGTGCGCCTCTTTTCGCCGCTGAGGGCCTGAGCGACAAAGACCTTGTCGCCCCAGACAATTGGCGAGGAATTACTGCGCTCGGGCAGGTCCACGCGCCACTTCACATTCTCTTTGGCGCTCCACTTTTCCGGCAGATTCTTTTCACTGGTGACGCCGGTCCCGTCGGAGCCGCGCCACGCGGGCCAGTTGGCATGGCAGAGGGAAGCGGAGAGGAGAACGGCTAAGCTGGAGGCTGTGGAGCGTTTCATAGGGCTGTTTGGTTGAGTATTACTGCTGCTACTTCTCAGCCGCCCCCAAAACGGACACGCGAATGTGCGGGCGGGCCGGGGCCGCAGGAAAAGTGACGGATTTGGCACTACTCTTCCTGTTACGCATTTGTCACACGACAAACTTTGCGAAAGATTAAGAGCCGGCTTTTATCAGGATGCTCCGCATCCGGAGGTCGTTCCCCCTTATCCAACAAACAACACCAAAGCAAAACGAATGAAGCAGCACCCACGCATCGCCATCATCCTCGCCGCCGCGGCAGCCACCGCCGGCAGCGCCCAGGCAGGTCCCGCCGCCCCCGCCCCCACCGGCAAGGACACCCCGCCAGCCGTCACCGAAAAAGACTGGTGCAAGGACCTCTGGGACCTCGCCACCCTCTATAAGAGCGACAGCAATCCCATCATCCAGGAGATCGCCCTCACCGGCCGCTACCATGGCCAATACGCCATGGTGGACAGCGATGGCGGTGACGCCCAGGGCTGGGACCACCGCCGCTTTCGCACCGGTATCAAGTTGAAGGTATTCCATGACTTTGAACTGAAGTTCGAGGAATTCGGCGACCTCAATCAGAACGACTATTATTCCGGCTTCACCGATGCCTACATTGCCTACAAGCCGAACGACAAGATCAATATCGTCGTCGGCAAACAGAAGCCGAAATTCTCCCTGGATTGGACCACCTCCTCCAAGGAGATGCTGACGATTGAGCGGAACATCATGATCAACAATCTCGGGATTGATTATGAAACCGGGATCTCCATCGGCGGAAAGAGCGGCAACTGGAGTTACTTTGCCGGCGCGTTTTACAACAACGTGCGCGAGACGCCCACGGACGACGTGGAATTCGGCGACCTCGATGGCGGGGTGAGTTTCATTGCCAGCGCCGCGTACGATCTTAAGGAACAGTTCGGCACCGAGAAAGCTGTCCTCCGCGGCGACTGGATCCACATGGGGCATGATGCCAATGACGACCTGCTCACCCGCTTCGACAATGCCTTCGCCGTCAGCCTTAACGTGAAGCAGGGCCAGTGGGGCCTTATCACTGAATTCCTCTACGCCGAGGGCGACGACGATGTGCCCCACGGCGGCGACATGTGGGGCGTCTATGTCATGCCCGTCTATGATATCACCAAGAAACTTCAGGTGGTGGCCCGCTACACGCACGCCGCCAGTGGCGACGACGCCCTCCGTGCGCAAAACCGCTATGAACGCGGCACCGACGGCATCATCCACACCTCGCCCTACTCAACCAACGGCGGCTATGGCGAGAGTTACGACGCCGGTTATCTCGGCCTCAACTACTATATCTGCGGCCACAAACTCAAGCTCATGACCGGTCTGGAATATGCCAGCATGGACGGTGGTGAAGACGGCGGCGACTGGGAAGGCTGGACCTGGACCAGTGGCCTCCGCTTCTACTTCTGAGCCACCCGCCAGACGCTGCTCCAATAATCAGGTTCCCGCCGGCGTTCGGTTGCTTGTCCGGCGACACCTCCAAAAACAGGCAGGCCCGCATCTTCACAGATGCGGGCCTGTTCTCTCTGTAGGGGAATTAGACCAGTGAAACTCAAAATCAACTACGGCGCATAGGAACGGACGATCCGGTAGAACTTCTTGCCCGGTGCCGGATTGGGATCGGTGTAGGAAGCGACGGCATCGGCAGCCGTGGCGCCATTGACTCGGTAGAGCACTGCCGGAGCGGCGTCCGTCCAGCCGTCGGGACCAAGGTTGATGCTGGCAGTCTGGACTTTATGATACATGCCGCGGGTGGGTGTCCAGGTCAGGACCATGGCCCCGCCCTGGGCGGTAAGGGTCGGCGTCAGCGTCTCCTTCAGAATGGCACCCGTCCAGTATTTCTCGGCGAGGACATAGGCTGACTTTCCGACCATGCTGCCGATCTGGCGCCCGTGGAAATCATCCTCGCTCGGGTGTATACCGCCCCAGCGGCGCGACTGCCCGGCCTGGTCGGCGGCGTCATAATAGGTACACCACTGGAGGTCCACGTCGGTGCTGGGGCCGAGGTCAATCTGCATGGAATTGGCCGCGACGGTATGATGATGGAATCCGCCCGGGAAATGCGGACTGCCCGTGAGCAGCGTGAGAGCCTCGGCGGCGGCGCGGGAGAAAGAGCTGTGACCTGAGACGTAGCCAGGGAAGGCGGGGGTGTTAAACGTCTTGCGCTGAAACGGCAGCCAGTCTTTGGCAAATTGCCAGCGCACGAGGCTTTGGTGCGTGGCGATGGACGGAGCGGGCAGGTTGGCGGGGTCTTCGCCAGGCCATGATTTAATCACCACTTTTCCGATATTGAGGCTGCCGGGGACGTAGCTGTTGTAGCCCACATCCCAAATCTGATGGTGACGCTGCCCGGATACTGCGGTGGCGGCAGTGACGAGTTCCACCACGCCGGTTTCCAGCGGCAGGCCCTGAGAATTGTAAGATGGCCCCAACGGATCGGACGACTGTCCCTTGCTGCCCATATAGCGGATCATGGTGATGGGGCGGGTGCCAAGGTAGTAGCGCTTGAGGGACCATGCGGCGCAGGCGGCATCGTGGGTGGCGCCGGACAGTGCGAGGTAGGTCTTCACGTCCCATTCCAGATCGTTGAGCGTGGGGCCGGTGCCGCGGATTTTCTTCACCAGCAGCGGCATTTCTGAAACTTCATTGGCCAGAACGTGCCAGTGGCCGGGCGGGGTTTCGGAATTGGGGCCGTCGGCCCAGAACTCTGCGAGGACGCGAACGTAGTCTGCGCGCGGCACCCGATTCAGTTGATTCACTGGATAAGGGGCACCCGTGACCGGATTGACGGGATACCCTGTGCCGGTGTCTGCGCCGAGGGGATTGTTGCCGATGGCTCCCGGTGAAATGTCCACCTCAGTGGGGTCATTCAACAGGCTGCTGGCCCGGATCACCGCGAGAGCCTGCTGCTTATACTCGGCATCCGTCGTGCTGGGTGCGCCGGGCATACTCAGCCGGGAAGGGCCGCCGAACGGATCGAGCCAGGGCTCGGAAGAATCCGTGCGCGTGAGGCTGAAGGGCGTGGTCGCCAGCCCCTGGACGCCGACGTAGTTTTGCGTGCCTCCGGGTTGCGGGAAGCCGTTCTGGTCCACGATGACGCTGAGCGAGAGCGGCTGCCAGAAGTTGGGATCCGTGTTGGCCGGAATTGGGTAGCCGAGCGGCATGTTTGGTCTCGGTGGATCCTCTGCATTTTCCCCCAAGACACTGAGCGGCACCGCAGCGTTGGGATTATCCAGCGCGTGAGCACGGGGATAGGCGGTGAGCGAGAAACCGTCGTTGGAGCCCCATGTCAGGACGGCATCGCCCATGCGTTTACCGAGTTCCGCTGGCGTCGAACCGGCCGTGGCCACCGCCTGGGCGGTAGCGACCGAGTAGCCCATCGCGGTGAGTTTGGCATCAATGCTGGCAGATGTTGCCGCTGCCCCCTGGGGAAACGGGGCGGT
>JANNVM010001337.1:0-4517 GCA_031414455.1 Verrucomicrobiota bacterium | reverse complement strand
CGCCGGGCTCTTTTCGTGGCGCTGGTGATCCCTCTCGGCATCCTCCGCAACGGCTTCCGCATCCTTGTAATCGGCTGGCTCTGCGTGGAGGTGAGCCCAGCCATGATGAACCACTGGATTCATCACCGGGGAGGGCCGATTTTCTTCGCTCTCTCTCTCATCCCTCTCTTTCTCCTCCTCTGGGGGTTGCGCCGGGGCGAAATCCGCAAGGAACGCAAGCAGCGCGGCAGCGACGCCGCAAAAGAGAGGGGAGAAGTAACTCCCGTCTGAGTAACACGGCGCAAAGTAGTCCAGGACTTTAGTCCGCCAACAGCAGTTTCCACCCTCCCGGCGGACTAAAGTCCTGGACTACTTCCTTGCATCCGTCGCGTGTTACTTCCCTTTTCCACAGCGCACGCCGGTTCCTGTCCTGAAGAAAAATAATTAATTTTAATAAATATTGGAGAAAACCAAAGGGATGTCTTAGAATTGTCTGGGGCACGCGGTTGCCGCGGGGTGGATCTACTCAATCCTCTTTGCCACTGCCATCCCCATTCAAGTCTCCATCCCTTTCGTCCCGCGCTCCTTTTGAGGGGCGAATGCCTTCCCCGCCATCATGAAATTTCTCGTCACTGCCCTCGGGGCAGGTTTTTTTCTGCTGAGCGCGGTCCGTGGACAGGGGCTCCTCGACATCGGCTCGCTTTCTCTCGACCCGGAGAGGCTCCCGGTTTCTCTCTCGATTACCTCGTCCACCGGATGGGACTCGGATCCCCGGGCCGGTGCCTCCACAGGAGGAGGGACCGGGGCGTCAGACGGGCAGGGCAGCGGTTTCTGGGAGAACAACTTCGTCCTGCATTACCCGCTGGGACACGGACGCAGCCGCCTCAATGTGGATGTGGACTACTCAAATATTTGGAATTTCGACCCGCCGCCAGGCGCGCAGGAGTTCCAGAACAACGGCGGGCTCCACGCCGATTACTTCCGGCAGATCAACCAGCGGCTGTCGTTCGGGGACGCTCTCCACTTCTCCCATCAAACTCAGCCGGACTTTTCGGTCGGTGATTCGATCAACCGCCCGACCAGCGGCTATTACTCCGGTTCCAACCGGCTCTGGGTGGACTACAATTGGACAAGTCGTTTTTCCACGGCGACCTCTCATACGGTCAATTACATCTCCTATGATGATGAGGCGCAGCAGGAAGAGGACAATACCCGGCACACCTTCTCGGAGGAACTTCGGTATTCCCTGACTCAGAAAACCCGCGCCTCCCTGAACTATCGCTTCAGCTTCAGCGACTACCCGCATAACCCCGAGGCGGAGTCCCAGTCCCACTTCCTCCTGCTGGGGGTGGATCGCCCCCTCGGACGGTTCTTCTCCGTAAGTGTTAAAGGGGGCGCGGAATTCCGTTCCTACGACGGCCCCCTCGGAGACGAGACCTCCCCTTACAGCGAAGCGTCCATCAATTACCTTGCGAGAAAGAATACCACGTTTCGTTGCTACTATCGCAGCGGTCTTGAGGATACGGGCAGTGCCGGTCAGGAAAAGAATTTTTCACGCCGCATTGGCTTGACGATGTCGCATCACTTTTCGCCCCGGCTGGCGCTGAACGTTTCACTCGACAACGTCAACGCGGACTACAGCGACAGTCCCGCCGGGTTGCAGGACCGCCAGGAGGATACCTTCCACACCAGCGTGGGCCTGAGTTACTTCCGCCCCCTTTCGAGACGGATCAACTTCAACGCCAACTACTCCTTCACGATGGTGGACTCCGACGACCCGTTCGCCGAGTATGACCGGCACCGGGTGTCGCTGGGTCTGTCCGCGAACTTTTGAAACATGTGCCACCGGCTCCCGACCCCCGCATCCCTGAAGACTCCCTTAACTTTTCCCTTCAACACCAATAGCATCACGCGACTATCATGAATAACATCTCCAACATCCGAAGCAGGGCCGGCCTCGTCGCCGGGAGTGGCCAATTGTCCGTCAGCGCCAATCCTGACTGTTCCGGCACGGGCGGGTCGGGATTTGTCAGCAAAACGCTGTGCGCGGTCAGACGGGCAGGTTCCCGGTGCGCATTACTCCTCGCCGGAATCACTGGCTTGCTGATCTCCGGCTGCGCGAATCTGAACAGTGGCCCGCCGGCACCCCTTCCTTCTCTCAATTCCCAGGCCGCCTCGTCGGCCCCGGTGGTTCTGGGCGAAGGCGATGTCGTGAAACTCCTCTTCCCGGGCGCGGTCGAGTTTAATACCAGTCAGAAGATCCGGACCGACGGAAAACTTTCCCTGCCGCTGATCGGAGAAGCTCAGGCTGCGGGCAGGACCCTGCCGCGATTGCAGTCAGAGTTGTCCGCGCGTTACAAAACCCAATTGCAGAACTCCGAAGTCGTCGTCTCGCTCGAGACCAGCGGTGCGCCCGTCATCATCTCCGGGGCGATTGCGGTGCCGGGAAAAATCGTCGTCGATCGTCCGACCACTTTGCTTGAAGCCATTATGGGTGCGGGAGGTTTCACCGACTATGCCAGAAAACGCAAGGTTCGGCTCATTCGCGTGGTCAACGGACAGTATCATACGGAAGTTTACGACATGAGTAAAGGACTGACGGATGGAAGCACTACCCCTGTTGTTTACGTGAAGGGCGGCGATGTCGTTTACGTCCCGCAAAGTAACTGGTAAAATGCCGCGAGTAACGATAGAACCACAACGTGGTTCCTTCATCACGGCGTCGATGACTGCAACCCGATGACGCAACCCGTTCCGGGTTGAGGATCGGGCCCGTGCAAACCCGGGGTAGCCTCAGACATCCTGACCCGTAGGGAAAAGGAATGAGCCCATCTGCTGCGCCGCAGGCGCCTTGGACTGCGGCGACTTGTCGCCGCTTTTCGCGGGGGTGCGACTTGTCGCCGCGGGGCGAAGCAGGGGGGCGCACTCCAGACGCGGCGGAGACGTTTCCTGATGGGGCGCTCTCTCTTCCGCGCCTCACGCGCACACCCGGGACAAGTCCCCTGACACTAAAGCGGAGACAAGTCTCCGCAGTCCAAAGCGGCTCCGCCGCCTGGAGCCTGCGGCTCATCCCGTTTCCTGAACACCGCATGGACGTCAGGCAGATGTCAGGATGTCTGAGGCTAACGCCATGCCCGCGCTACGGGCATCTTTTTCCGCACCTGAGCGCACGTTTCTATTCAAGCTGAGCCACCACTCAACTTTTCAATCCCCGGCGCTGGATGGAATCATTTCTCCCTCAACCACGCCAAAATGTCCGCGACATCCTGCGGCTGAAGCGCGGCTTCGAGGCCCTCCGGCATCAGCGAGCGGTGCAGGGGAGCCGCCTCTTTGAGATCGCTGCGGAGAATCGTGTGCTCCTGGCCGTCGGCGGAGCGGAGGGCGAGATTGTTCGCCGTTTCCGCCGTGATCACGCCAGCGGTGGCGGTGCCGTCTTTTTGCGTCGCCACCCAAGTCAGGTAGCGCGCCTCCACGGCGGCGTTGGGATCGAGAATAGCGGTGAGCAGCCACTCGTCGGGCTTCGTCGCAGTCATGGCGAGGTCGGGACCGATGGCGGTGCCGGTCTCCTTCACGCGGTGACAGATGGCGCAGTTGGCTGTGAATTTCTCTTTGCCGCGTACACCATCGCCTTTGAGCGCCGCCATCTCTTTCACATAGCGGGCGGCGATCTTCGCCCGGTCAGGATTGGGAGCGGTGTCGAGTTTTGGCAGGGAATACTTCGTGGCCTTCGCTTCCGTGCCGCGAAGCTGCTGCATGAGCGGGCTGTCGGGATGGACACTGCTTAGAATAGCGGCGCGCATCAGCGGGTCCGCGCCGTCGCGGGCGGCCATTTGGGTAAGGGTCGCCGTGGCGGTGAGGCCCGGCCAGGCACCGAGTGAAAGGGCCAACTGCCGCCTCACGCCCGGCGATTCATCCTGCGCGAGGGCGCAGATATCCGTCAGCAGCGCCGGCTCTGTTTTGACCATTTCCTCACTGCTGCGCAGTGCCTGACAGCGAACCTGCGGGTGCGGATCGTGCAAGGCGTCCCGGACGATGCTGGCCTCGTTCTGCTTTAGAGTGTCCAGGGCGGCGAGGATGTGGACGCGGGCGGCCGGCATCCGGCTGGCGGGAGCCATCGCGAGCGCCTGCAGGCCCTTGGCGTTTGTCAGGCGGCGTTCAAGCAGGAGCCGGTGCGAGGTGTCCCGCTCCCAGCCGTTGGCCGACATCATCCGGTCCGGCAGCTTGGAATCGCTGACAGACGCAAGATTGGGAACAGCCCGCCGCTCCGTCTTGTCAGGGACTACCCGCCAGAGGCGGCCTTTGTCACTGCCGGCCCGGAGGTCCATGCGCTCCTGATCCTCCGGGGCGATCCACTCCGGGTGTTCCAAAACGAAACGCACCATATCCGCTATATAAAGACAGCCGTCCGGCCCGGTCTTCGCGAAAACCGGGCGAAACCAGTGGTCCGTACTCGCGAGAAACTCGCGGTCTTTTTCATCGTCCGCGCGACCGCTGGCGAGGCCGAATCCCTCCTCACGCAACACCTCGCGGTGCACCGC
>JANNVM010001336.1:0-2572 GCA_031414455.1 Verrucomicrobiota bacterium | reverse complement strand
CAGGAAACGCCTCCGCCGCGTCTGGAGTGCGCCCCCCTGCTCCGCCCCGCGGCGACAAGTCGCACCCCCGCGAAAAGCGGCGACAAGTCGCCGCAGTCCAAGGCGCCTGCGGCGCAGCAGATGGGCTCATTCCTTTTCCCTGCGGGTCAGGATGTCTGAGGCTGCTGCCATGCCCGTGCTACGCGGCTTCAGAGCGAGTGATCCCGACGATCGCTGCGGAGGCGAATCGTTTTCGTGGTCAAATCATGCACGGCGCGGATGTAACGCACGGTGCGGCTTTTGGCGCGCATGAGGATGCTGTGGGTAATGGCTTTTTTGCCCACCAGTTTCACTCCTGGAACGAGGGCGCTGTCGCTGATGCCGGTGGCGCAAAAGATGGCGCTGTTTCCGCTGACCAGCTCATCAATGGTGAAGACACGATCCAGTTCCGTCTCACCGCCGGCGAGGATTTCCTGACGTTCTGCCTCATCGCGCGGGTGCATCCGCAGCAGCATGCCGCCGCCAAGAGCTTTGAGGGCCGCTGCCGTCAGGATTCCTTCCGGCGAGCCGCCGATACCGACATACAAATCCACGCCGCTGTCCGGCAGTGAGGGCGCGACGGCCGCCGCGATGTCACCATCCGTGATCTGCCGCAGCGCCGCGCCGGACTTCCTCACTGATTCAATGAACGCAGCGTGCCGCGGGCGGTTCATGGTGACGATGACAAGTTCCTGAACGCGTTTTTCCAGTGCCTCCGCGAGGCGCGGCAGCATGTCGCCGAGCGGTTCATCGAGCGAGAGCGGCTTCATGCCGTTCTGCATCGCTTCGACGACGAGCGGTCCGAACGCCAGCTTGTGCGCATAGAAACTCGGCAGGTTGCGCATGTGGTGACCGCCGGGGGCGCCGGGGGCCACCTGGCTGGCCGCAATAACGGAGATGCTGTTCGGCAGCCCGTTGGCGATATTGCTGGTGCCGTCGATGGGATCGAGCGCGATATCAAAAACCGGACTGTTCGGCAGCCAGGTGCCGAGTTGCTCGCCAAGAAAAATGCCGGGGGCATTGTCCTTGATGCCCTCACCGATCACGACCTGGCCGCAGATGTTCACGTTGTCGAAGACGCCGTAAATGGCATCACAGGCCGCGGCGTCCGCCAGCTCCTTCTCGCCCCGGCCCAGCCAGTGGACGGAATTCAACGCCGCGTTTTCCGTGGCCCGGATGAATTCGAATTCGATGGTGCGTTCGGGATCGTGCATGTGGTGAGATGAGTAAGGAAGCGGTCCCTATGCCGGTTGCCGCGCGGTCTGCAAGCCCGGCAACGGATTCGCCGGCCGGCATCCGGTTCTCACCGCGAAGGCAACTGGCAGAGTTCGCGCACGACCGCCTTGATGACCGGGAGCATTTTAAGGGCGCCTTCCTGGGTCAGCGGGCTGTCTTCGTGTTCCACCGACATGAGCAGCATCCCGCAAAGGGACAGGCTGAGGTTCGGCTGCGGACTGTTGCTCACATAGTGCATCACCGCGCCTTCCCCGCCACTGCTGCCGAGTTGCTTCAGCAATGTCAGTTCCTGGATGAAATACCATGTCAGCCGGCGCGGGTTCACGGGTGCAGCAGGAGGTCCGTCCGGAAAAAGAATGGCCGCCGCCCGGGCAGCCATTGCAGTGAGCATGGTGTACTCGTTGTCGTTCAGAGTTCCCGCCGTGACGGCATCAAGGGCACCGGCAAGGACCGCCCACTCCCCGTGGAAGGAATCCAGCATCTCTTCAGGCTCGCTGAACTTCCGGTTCATGGCTTCCGTTCCGCGCATGATATCGGCTTCGCCCGCCACCGCACGAAGCGGCGGCGGCGCAGAAAACAGCTTCTTTTCATGCGCGGAGAATTGCGCCTGCAGGCCCGCGGTGGAGGCGGGCGGGCTCAATTCATCGGGACTTTTGGCATCCTCCTCCGCCACCTCCGGCAGCGGCGGCGGCGGGAAGATGAGTTCATGCAGCCCCAGTTCGGCCAGCTGGTCATTGGTATCCACGTCCAGCCGCTTGCGATAACGCATGTCATCGAGCGTTTTGACGCGGCGCTTCATGAGCCGCACGAGCGCCGGGCGCATGGCGGGATCCGCAGCGGCTTCCCGGGGCGTTAGGCCGTTGAGCGCGGGCGTGCCGGTGTCTATGAAATGGCTGATGCTCTCCCGCGTCAGACGAAGCGCCATGGCTTCACCATCCTCTCCCTCTCCGGGTTTCGGCAGCGCGATGCGCGACTGCTGCATCAGCAGGATCTCCGGTTCCTCGCGGAGGCGCGGCGGGACGAGCGCCGGATCCCATGTGCCGTCGCTGCGTGCTGCGACCTGCGCCCCGGCGTCTTCGATGTGCTCAGACAAAAAGGTCACGCGATCACCCGCCACCAGTTCAAGGTGGGCCTTGAGCCTGACAAACCGTGCTCCACTGCCCGCCTCCGTCTGCAACTTCTGCTTTCCCAGAAGGATGCTGCCCAGCAGGACATCGCCGGGCACGGCCACTATCGACGGCAAAGCATGGCCCGGCGCGGGCCGGTCAAAGACATCATAGCGGCGCTCAAATCCCTTTTCCACATCGCCGGGTTCAAG
>JANNVM010001335.1:0-17209 GCA_031414455.1 Verrucomicrobiota bacterium | reverse complement strand
CAGGCAACCAAAACTACGCAGGCTCGCTGGGCATGGATTTCAATACCACCCGGGCGGTCAGCGTGGCATCGCTGGGAGTATTTGACAGCGGCAGCAATGGCCTGGCGGCGACGCTCACGGCGCAACTCTGGCGGCGCAATGAAAACGCTACGCCGGGCATTTTCACTGACGATACCGGCAGCGCCGTGCTGGCCAGCGAGACGTTCACCGCCGCGAGCCCCGGCACACTTGTTGGAGGCAACCGCTTCAAGCCGCTGGCGGTGCCACTTAATCTCCCGCCGGGCGCTTATACGATGGTGGCCTACGGCTACAACGCCGCGGAGCAGAACGGCAACGCGGGTCCGACGACACCGTGGACGACCGACGGCGGCAGCGGCGCGGCCATTCAGTTCGCCGGCAGTTCGCGCTATGGATTCACTAACGGCGTTTTCCCCAACACCGTGGATACCGGTCCGGCGAATCGTTATGCCGCGGGCACATTTCAATACTTCGACGGCAGCGATCCTCTCATCGCGACGAGTATGGATATGGCGATGTTTGGCGTTTCGCCGGGCGCCTACTTGCGGCTTCCGTTCACCGTCGCTGACGCGGCGGCGCTGGGATCGCTGGAACTGGAGATGGCGTGGGACGATGGCTTTGCCTCATGGCTGAACGGCGCGGCGGTGGTCTCGCGCCGGGCTCCGGCTCTACTCTCGGCAGCTTCCACCGCCACGGCGGCGGGCGCGGCGATTGAAACGATTCCCCTGCCGGCAAGTGGATTGGTGACTGGCACCAATGTGCTGGCCATTCACGGACTGAACATGGCGTCGAACGACGCTGATTTTCTCAGCCGCGCGCGGCTCACGGGAATCAGCGCGGCGGCGCAGGCACTCTATTTCACGACTCCGACACCCGGCAGCCCCGAGAGCAGTGGCGTCAGTGGATTTGTCGAGCCGGCCGTTTTCGGTGTGCCGCACGGCTTCTGCACGGTTCCCTTCGACGTGACCCTGACGACTCCGACACCGGGCGCTGAAATCCGCTACACGGTCAATGGCAGCGAGCCGGTCGCGTCGAGTACACTCTACACGGCACCGTTGACCATCAGCACAACGACTCCACTGCGCGCCGCGGCGTTCCTCGCGGGGCGGCAGCCGGCCGCCAGCACCACGGCGACATATCTTTTCGCCGACCACCTCGTGACTCAGCCTGCCGCGCCGGGGGGGTATCCAACGTCATGGAATGCCATCGCCGCCGACTATGCGATGGAGGACAATGCCGGGGAACTCGCGGCCATCCTCGGCCAGCCGGCGGGAACACCAATGGCGACCCTGCACGCGCAGTTGAAGGCCTCGCTCCGGTCGCTGCCGGCACTGTGCGTCACCACCGCAGTCGGCGACATGTTTGATCCGGTTTCGGGAATCTATCCGAATCCGTCAGGGCGCGGCGACCTCTGGGAGAAGCCGTGCAGCGCCGAACTGATCCCCGCGCCGGGCAGCCCGGAGGCGGGATTCCAAATCAACGGCGGCATCCAGGTGATGGGCCTCACGTCGCGAAATCTCACCGTGAATCCGCGTTTGCCGCTGCGGGTGATTTTCTCGCGGCGCTTCGGTCCGCCCTCACTGCACTATCCGCTATATCCCGGGAATCCGGTGACACGGTTTGACAGTATCGCGCTGCGGAATAACACCCGGGATAACTTTGGCAACGATCCGAACGGCACCTACATCCGGGACCAGTGGACGAAGGAAATGCAGGCCGCGATGGGCGTGCCGGCGAGCAGCGGGCGCTTCGTCCATCTCTTTATCAACGGGCTCTACTGGGGCCTCTACAATCCCACGGAACGGCCCGACGGCGATTTCTGTGAGGAGCATCTCGGCGGTCAGGCCGATGAGTGGGACAGCGTCACCCTGTGCTGCCCGAATCGTGTGAAGAGCGGCAGCATTGCGAAGTGGCAGGAACTGCTGATGCTCTGCACGCAGGGATTCGAGACGGATGCGAAGTACCGGTATCTCATGGGCCAAAACTCTGACGGAACGCAAAATCCTGCCTTCGAGGTCATCGTGGACATGGACAATCTCATCGCGTTTCTCGTGAGCGGCTATTATCACGCCAGCGGCGACTGGCCGGGAAATTTCTATACCGTGCGCCGCCGCGGTCCGGAGAGCACCGGGTGGAAGTTTGTGACCTGGGACAGCGACATCGGACTCGGCTGGGGAAATGCCGGCGCGGATAAATCGGTGACAGACGGCGGGGCGTGGTGGGTCAATTCGCCGGGCCAACTGGACACCGCGCTGCGGGCGCATCCCGAGCATCGCCTGCGCGTGGCTGACGCGGTGCAGCGGCACTACTTTAACGGCGGTGTCTGTACGCCGGCGAATGCTGCGGCTCGCTGGTCGCAGATTGCGGCGGTGGTGCAGCCGGCGATGGGGGCGGAAGGCGCGCGCTGGGGCGACTATCGCAGCCCCCCGGGCACGCTAACGCGCTGGCGGAGCAATCGTGACTTTTATACCGCCTCATGGTTCCCCGGGCGGACGAATACGGTGCTGAATCAACTCCGGACGCGCGGGTTGTTCCCCCCGGTGAATGCGCCGGTGCTCAATCAGCACGGAGGCGCTGCGCTGCCCGGCTTTGCGATGACGATGACCGGCAGCGGTGCGATGTATTATACGCTGAATGGCGATGATCCCCGTCTATGGGGCGGCGCGGTGCGCGCGGGTCTCACGCCCTACGGTGCGCCGGTGGTTCTGAATGCGACGACGACGGTGAAAGCCCGCGCCCTGAGCGGCGGCGTATGGTCCGCCCTCACAGAAGCGGCGTTCCTCATCTCTCCGCCCGCCAGCGTGGCAAATCTTGTTATCAGCGAACTGCACTTTAATCCCGCCGGAGAGGATGATGCGGAGTTCATTGAACTAATGAACATCAGCGGCGTGACGATAGACCTGAGCGGCGTGCGATTTACCACAGGCCTGGATTTCATTTTCTCAGCGGGCGCCACGCTTTCTGCCGGGGAACGCGTGCTCGTCGTGCGCGACCCCGCAGCGTTCACGGCAGTGCACGGCGGCAATTTGAATGTGGCGGGGGTCTTCCAACGCCTGACAAACCTTGACAACGGCGGCGAACGCCTCACGCTGCTGGCGCAGAATGGCAGCGTCATCGCTGATTTCACGTTCGATGACGATGCGCCGTGGCCGAACGATGCGGACGGCGGCGGCTACAGCCTGACATTGGTCAATCCTGAAAGTCAGCCCGGCTATACTGATCCAGCGAACTGGCGAGCGAGCAGCCCGATCAATGGCACGCCTGGAGGCAGTGACTCCACGGTGTTCACCGGGAATCCAGCCGCTGACGCAGACGGCGACGGGCTGTCCGCGAGGCTCGAATATGCTCTGGGCACCAGCGACGCGGACGGGATGAGCGGTAGCGCCGCGTTGCGGTGGGATGCGTTGACGGGAACAGCTTTGCTGGACCGTGCGCTGACGGCGGATGATGCCGTCGTTCTGCTGGAGGCAGGCGGTGATCTTAACTCCTGGGCTTCCACCTGGCCGATGACGCGGCGTGTGCGCCTCGCCAATGGCCGTGAGGAACTGCGCTTTGCTCCGCCGCCGGGGACGCCGGCGCGGGTTTATCTTCGGGCGCGGCTCCCGTGAGCGCCGGACGTTAGGACATGAAGCCCAGGTTGCGGCTGGGGAAGCGGTTGAGATTCGGGAAAATTACATCCAGGGCGCTTTCACTGACACCCATCCAGCGGGCGAGGGTGGCGGAGTATTCATCCACGCTCGTTGTCGGAATCCAGCGTCCGGTGGGGTTGGTGTTGTCGGTATCGCTGGGGCCGCCGAGCTGGAAGACAGGGAAGGATCCTTTGAGCGTACCGCCATTCACAGCGCCGCCGACGACCATGTGGTGATTGCCCCATGCGTGGTCACTGCCGAGGCCGTTGCTCTTGAAGGTGCGGCCAAAGTCCGCGGCGGTGAAAGTGGTGACCCCGTCGGCGATGTTGAGTTCCGGCGTCGCCGTGGCGTCGTAGAGCGCCTTCATCGCACGACTGATGTCACGAAGCAGGTTGGCGTGGGCGAGGGGCTGGAGGCCGTGAGTGTCGTAACCGCCGGCGGAGCAGAAGAATATTTGCCGCTTCATGCCGAGGGCATTACGCGAGGCGATGATGCGGGCGATCATCTTCATCTGCTGGCCGATGCCGCTGTTGGCGGTTGGCGCGAAGGCGTTATCAATCGCCGTGGCCGTGGCCGGGGGGAGATTGGCCAGAGCCGTACTGAGTGCCGATCCGTTGAGCAGAGCGCGTTCGTTGACGGTTTGGAAATCCTTGAGACTGAAGTTACTGCGCTGGGCATTGAGCGTGGCGTCGCCGCCCTGCCCGGGATCGCGCAGGATTTGGTCAATGAGCGTCTTCCGGGTGCCGGTGTAGTTGGAGAAGGGGACCGCGCCGGCGGTGCTGACCTGGAACTGATTGACCACGTCGCCGACCTCCCATGTGTTGGAGCCGGCGAGGGAGACGGACATGCTGATCTGGCCGTTGGCGATGGGTGGCACGGTGCTGGCAAAGTCGGCGCGCACTTTATCCATCATGCGTCCTCCCCACCCGGTGCGGCTGAGGATGTCCGGCACGGAGGTTTGCCACTGATAGACCTGATCGTTGTGGGAGAATAGCTGGGGCGGTTTGGTCTTGGTGCCGGCGCGGAATTCCGTGCGGGTGATCGGTTCGGTGAGCACGCCCACATTGCGGATGAAGGCGGCTTTGTTGCTGTTAAACAGCGCCTGGATTTCCGGCATCAGGTTATGCACGGCGGCCGTTTCACCGTTGGTTCCTGCGGTGCTGAGCGGCAGGCCATAATAGGCATTGCCGTTGATGAGGGTCGCCGGGACGGACGCGGCGTCCTGATGCAGGGCCAGGCCGGGCCCGCGGATGCCGGCATAAGCGGCATAGTTCGCGGGATCGAACGGGATGATCATGTTATTGCCGTCATTGCCGCCGCTGAGGAACAGACAGACGAGCGCCTTGTAGTCCTGATAGGGATTGCCGCCCTGAGCGAGGGCAGACTGGATGAGGCGGAGGTCGAAGATGGCGTTCGCCGCACTGGTGCCGAGGGCGAGACCGGAGGCGCGCTGAATGAAGGAGCGCCGGCTGAGCATTTCGCGTGAAGTCATGGCTTGGGGTCGGTGAGTGGTTGGTGAGGGATGGTGATGCAGTCCGGTTATTTCTGGGTGGCAAATTCCGGGCTGAGGGAAATGAGATGGAGGGCCTCGCCGATGCGGGACATGCGCTCAGCGGAGGTCATACCGCCGGAGGAGCCGCCGGTGGACTTGAGTTCGGCATCAAAGGAGACATCGGAGGAGCTCAGGCTGGCCTGGTGGATTTCCACGGCGATGACGTTGCGGCCTTCGACGAGGTAACTGACCGGCACGGTGACGGGAAAGAACGTGACTTCGTCCGTAGTGCTGGCCGGTGCCAGGGTGGTGCCGCTATAGACGGTGCCGTTCGTCATGTTGCTGCGTCCGGCTTCCCTGCCGTTGATATAAACGATGGCCCCGTCGTCACGCTTGATATTAACGGTGAGGCCGGTGACCCCGGCCGCGCCGGTGACGGTGAATTCGCGCCGGAAGTAAGAACTGACCCAGCGGTTCGCATCCACGCCGCCGTAGGGCAGCACGGTGGCTTCATCGTTGTCGCCATAACCGAACTGAGCAGGTCCGGTGAGCCATGCGGCGTCATTGAAGTCGGCGTGCTTCCAGTTGGCCGTGGACCATGCGGCGTGGCCCTCCACGACGTTGCTGGCCCCGAGGCCTGCGGCATCCGTGGAGTAGCTCCATGTGGAGCCGGCCGGGATCAGGGTGACGGGGATATTGTTAAGATAGTCTGCCAGCAGCGTGCGGAGCTGCGGGGTCAACTGGCCGGGCATGACCAGACCCGTGATGTAATCCACCAGAGCCCCGCCTTCGGACGAGGAGGGCAGCGCGCCGGTAACATCCATCTTAACGTCGCGCCCGATGGTGCCGGCGTGAGCGTAGCCCTGGCCGTTGGTGTGGGGGAGGCTCGTGGCGGTGTTTTGGCGCGTCAGCGTATAGAACCAGTTACCGGTGTTGATGACGCTGGTCTCGCTGGTGATTTGGAATTCCGGGCCATAAAGGCCGTTCTCTCCGGTCTTGCCCTGGAAGACGTAGCCGGGTTCGTAAAAGTTGAAGACGGTGGGCGAGCGCATCGGGGTCTGGAACAGGGTGCCGCTGGTGCTGCCCATTTCCCACAGCCGCCGGCGGAGATTGGATGAAGCCTGGAGCGCCCAGTCCTGAGGATCGGTGTCCGGTGCACTCACCGTATTCATCTGGCGGAAGGTGGCCCCGGTATTGGTGCCGGCGGTGATGCGGACGTAGGCCAGCGTCAGCTCCGCACCGCTGTCGGCCCTGGCCGCACGCGTCAGGAGAGTGCCATTGCCGTTAAAGACATAGATGCCGTTTTCCGCAGGGTTGGTTTGCATGCGGACGAGCAGTGTGTTGCCGATCCCAAAGTTCACCGGCACCGTGGCACCGTCCACTCCACCGAGGGCGTAGCCGTCCACGATGGTGTAGGGTCGCGGTGTATAGAGGATGCCGGCATCGTCGAGGTCAATATCCGTTGTCGGCAGAGGGACGCTGAGGTCAATGTTCGCCTGAGTGGCGACTACACAGCTCCCGAGGTCAATATTGGAGCCGTGATTGACTTCGGCATAACTGAATGGCCGGAACGCGCGCAGCATCTGCGTGGCGCGGATGACAGGCTCTTTCAGGTGGCCGAATCCAGCCTGGGTCCGCGGTGCCTGATTGCGTGCTTCAGGGTCAAGGAGGATGGCTTTGGCCACAGCGGAGAGATTGCCGCGGACTCCGGTGCCGTCGTTGTCGAACACGGAGGCCACGCGGTAAATATAGCCAGGGCTGGGGTTGGCAGTAACCATGCGCTGGATGAGTTGGCGTCCGATGAAGGGCCCCACATTCGGGTGGTGGAAAATTACGTCGTGGGAGATGTCGAGTTCTGCGTCACAGGAGGCGACCGTCGGCGCGGCGTTGCCGGCGATGACGGCTGACTCGAGCAGCAGCTTTTCACCCGTGTCGTGGTCTGCGGAGCGCGGCACCATCGGTGTGATGCGGTTGTTCGTACTCGCGGGATAATTCCAGCCGGTGAAAGTGTGGGCAAAACCAACCACGTTGTCCTGCTCGTAGGTGGGGACCGGGGTTCCGGCGGCACTGAGGACATTGGAGCCGTCCGGGTGCAGGCGATTGAGGCCGAGGGTGAAGAGCTGGAGGATTTCCCGGGCAAAATTCTCATTGGGGATGTAGCCGGTGGCCAGGTTGGGCTTGCGGTTGCCGATCATATCCAGGTAACGTCCCATGCTGACGTTCAGCGTGGTCTTTTCCAGCAGCGTGCGGAAATTGCCGAGGCCGTGGTAATAGAGCAGATCGTAATAGTGAACGATCGCCCGGGTGTCGTCGTCCAGTTCGCCTTCCTCGGAAACCACAAGGATCTGGCTCAGCGCGAAGGCCATGCGGTGACGGAGCTGGTCCTGGTGCTTCACGGACACCGCCCACCAGGCACGCCAGATTTCCTCGGCGCTTTGCGCCTGGTTATTGATGTCCGTGGAGGTGCGCGGGTAGCGCTGATAGTAGTCGTTCACATAGGCTGCCAGCGGTCCGGAGCCGTTATACGCATTGACGAGGCCATTGAAGGTCTGGCGTCCGGTGGTGGGCAGAGGATAGACGACTGTGGGCGGCTGCTGGACGAGGTTCAGCGTCTCCGGATCGGTGCCGGGCGACATCGCCAGTTGCGCATCCAGCCAGGCGGAATAGCCGAGTGCCTGCACGGACTCAATGCTGTCCGGATCCCACGGGGCGACGCCGTCGCTGTCGTGGCGTGCGCCGAGTGTCGCCTGCTGGAGGAAGCGTACGATTTCATTCTTCGCTGCGGTCGGATCGGACGGGATCGTCAGTTCCGCCGGCACCGGCGGGGCCGGAGGTACAAAAAACTGGCTGCCACTCACCGGATAGAACAGACCTTTGATTTCCCCGTTGGGATAGGCGGTCGTATGAAGGTTCAGATAGGCAAATCCGCCTTCGATGGCAGCAACGATATCGGCGGCGCTGTGGCTGAAGAGCGGCGGGTCGCTGAAGTCCCACGGGTGATTGCCGTATGCGTCCGCAGGAAAATCGTCCACGTCATAGATGATGCGGCCCGCCTGTGCCATGATGGTGCGGGAGTCATGAATATGGGCACCGCTGTTCACCGACCCCGTGAGGTTGCTGTAGGTGTAACTGAGCTGGGCACCGGTCTTTTCCGGATTCACCAGGAGCAGAGCGACCCCGCTGCCGAGCGTGTTCGCACCCGCCTGCGGTGTCAGGTTGGCGGCATAGAGCGTGCCGTCGCTGCCTCCGGTGACGGACGGTGAATAGCTGGTGAGCGCCCAGCCGGGGATGATTTCTTTTTGTGCGGGATTGGTCTGTCCAGGCTTGAGCCATGAGACGGCAAGGTGGTCGTCGCCGGTGCTTTCCAGGCGAATCGCCTCGACATAATAGCGGCGGCCGGCGGCCATGCGCATGGTCACGGACCGCTGACTGGCCTGCGCGTCCCATACGCCGTCGGCGATGCTCCCGGCGGATACCCATGAGCGTTTCAGTTTCTGGCCGGGTTCTTCGCTGGAACTGACCCAGAACTCCGCGTTCTCGTCGCTGCTGAGGAAAAAGGTGTAGAGTCCGCTCGCCGGAGCGGTGATGAAGCCGCGGATGCGCTCGCCGTAAGTGTCGCCCGCGTTGTCCGGCGATTCCATCGTGCTGATTGTAGTGGTGGACGAAGGTGCCGTGTAGAACGGAATGGAGGCGAGCGTCGCAGCGGCGACGCCGTTCCACACTTCCCGGGTGATGCTGCCGCCGGTGGCGTGCAGGTAGATCACCAGATTCGCGGAACCCGAGCCCGTGGCATTTGATGCCGTGATCGTGGAGAAGTAGTAGCCACCGGCACCCGTTGCGATACCGCTGATGAGGCCGGTGCCATTCACGCTGAGACCGGCGGGCAAACCGCTCGCGGTGTAAGAGGTTGGGGAATTGGTGGCGGTAATCTGGTAATTGAACGGGGCACCGCTGATGCCGGCAACAATGAGACCGGAGGTGATGACGGGCGGCTGGCCCGGGAATCCTTCACTGCTCAGGGAATTCATGGGGATCGCCTGCTCGGCGATGGTCGGCGTGGACCAGCGGACCTGAATGTTCGCGTTGTTCGTAAACGTCGCGGAGTCCCGGTAGTCCACCCGGAAATAATAGGGCTGACCAGCCACGACCGTGCCGGTGCCGGTTACCATGTTAACAGGTGCCGCCGGTGTCAGTGTGGATGGGCTGGTGGTGCTCCAGACATTGATCCGCGCACCGGTGGTGGCACCCGCCGCCGCTGCGATGGGAGTGGGACTCACCCACACCACCGCGCCCCGGTCAGCCAGCATGCGAAGCTGGTGGATTTCGTTCGTCCCGGGATAGATGAATCCGGACCAGCGGATCGTCCAGAGGTCGTCATCGGCTATTAGAGGATCCGGTGTCCCGGTTCCCGTTCCCGCCGGTGTGCCGGCCGGCTTGCTCCAGTCAAAATCCACTGAGGCATCGCGCCGGGTCAGCGCGAGGGCGGCGGGATCGAAGTTGAGCGGGTCGGCGTAGGTGCTTGCGGACGTGTTGAAATACTGCCCCGTCAGTCCCTGACTGATAATGGTGATCGCGGCAGTGCTGTTCACCCCGACGGTGTAGGAGCTGTCCGCCTGAATTGTCAGCGTCACGGTCTCGGCGTCCTCCATCAGTGCATCGGTCAGCGCGGTCATGGTGACAATCGCCGAGTTGGTGCCGGCCGGCAGGGAGACCCTGGCCGCGGAAAGTGTGTAGTCGGTTCCCGGCAAAGCCGACCCGCCTGTGGCCAATGGTATTGTCAGTGGAAGGAACCCGCCGTGCCGCGTAATGCGGAACGTGCCAGGGCGGATGCCCTCGCGGGCCCACGAATCCGCCGCCTGAATATTCACGGTACTGGAACCCGCGACGAGCGCTTCGACATAACTGCGGTCGCTGAATCCATCGCCGTCCGTGTCCCACAGATAACGGTTGGTGCCCGCATGGAGTTCCTCCCAGTCCGTGACGCCGTCGGCATCGGTATCC
The DNA here is from genome assembly GCA_031414455.1 of Verrucomicrobiota bacterium. Classification (GTDB taxonomy): domain Bacteria; phylum Verrucomicrobiota; class Verrucomicrobiia; order Verrucomicrobiales; family V1-33; genus V1-33. The sequence goes on along the minus strand of JANNVM010001335.1, from coordinate 7,069 downwards.
ACGTCCGTCACCTGAATCCGCAGAAATGTCCGCGCTCCGCTCGAAGGCATACTTGTGTCCAGGGCCGTGCCGTCTCCCGGAAGGACAGGTCCTTCGTTTGTCCATGGACCTTCGAGGCCCGTCGCGGACTGCAATTGATAGATCTTGCCGGCCACGGAGCGGAAATCCGCCTCAACTGCGGTTCCGGTATTGGTCACCGATGAAAAATTCAGGTTGTCGCTGCTGTTGTTCGGGTTCGTGCCCGCCGCGGCTTCTCCCCCATTGGTCATACCGTCGGAGTCGTTGTCCGCATCCCGCGTGCCGGAGCCCGGATACAGGGCTTCATAAAGGTCACTGATTTGGTTGCTATTGGCATCTATGCCGAGGTAGCCCTGGGCGCTTCCTTGAGCAAAAGTGTTCACACTGAAAGCCAGCGAAACGGCTGGCACGATGAGGCGGCAGAACGCAGCACGAGCGTGAGAGAGGGTCGGATTCATAAGCGAAACGGTTCGTGGATTTACAGGACAGAATTTACAGGAAGATGATTAAATTCTGATTTTTATAATCATCTATTATTTTCTTGATGATAGGGCAAGATTCGTTTTGTGAATTTAGAGGGGCTCTGACCGGCCTCGTGGCCGGGTAGAAAAGCATCAGACAATGTCCTGGAGTGCCGGCGCGCCGGGGCTATGACAGCTTCTCATTCCCCATGCTGCGCCATACTCTCCCCGTCCTCGTGCTCTCCCTTGTTTCTGTCCGGGCAGAACTTCGCGTCCCCGGCTGCACGGCCTACGGCACCCCAAATTTCGATGGCGTTCGCCTCCATACAAACCGCGGCGTCGTCAACTGGACGGATCCGGCACAGTCGGTGCTCTGGTTCGGAGAGATCAAAACGCCGGGGAAGCTGGAAGCGACCGTCGCCATAACTCTCCCGGATGACGCCTCCGTGAAACTGAAACTAACGGTTGCCGGCAAGTCCGCGGAAACAACGGCCACCGGCAGCGGTGAGGTCCTCGCGAAATTCGGCCCCTTTGATATCCCTCAGGCGGGCTATCAGAAGTTCACTCTCGAATCCGACAAACCCGGAGGCGAGATCAAGTCCCTCATCCTCGACGGGCCCGCGGCGGAAGGCGCGCACTTCAACACCGACCCGCGCCGCAACGCTGCGAGTGTCCATCTTTCCTACCCGGTGCCTGACAAAACGGACGTGCAGGCATTTTACTGTGAAGCCACCGGCGTGGAGGATCCAGTCTACACTTATTACATGGCGACCGGATTCTCCCGCGGCTATTTCGGAATGCAGGTCAACAGCCCCAATGAGCGCCGCATCATTTTCTCCGTGTGGGATGCCGCCGAGGGCGGTGATGCCAAAGACCGCAGCACGGTGAAAGAGGAGAATCACACGAAGCTCCTCGCGAAAGGCGACGGCGTGGTCGCGGACGTCTTTGGCAACGAAGGCACCGGCGGACACAGCCACCTTGTCTATCCATGGAAGACTGGTGAGACCCAGAAATTCATCGTCATGGTCAAACCCGACGGCACCTTCACCGACTACCGCGGCTACTGGTTTCATCCTGACAAAAAGGCATGGATGCTCATCGCCGGTTTCCGTGCGCCGAAGGACGGCAGGTATTTGAGCGGCCTCTATTCTTTCAGTGAGAATTTCGGCGGCTCGAATGGCCACGTCCTTCGCAAGGCCCGCTTCGGCAATCAGTGGATTCAAACGAAAGACGGCCAGTGGATGGAACTCCTGAAAGCGGGCTTCAGCCATGACGGCACTGGCAAGTCCGATCGCCTCGACCGCTTTATGGGGGTGGAGAACGGCCAGTTCTTTTTGAGCCACGGAGGTTTCGTCGAGGGGTTCACTAAATACGGGGAAGTGTTCTCCCGCCCGGCCATCGGCCAGGCACCCGTCATCGAACTGCCGAAGGTGCCGTGAGCGCCGCCGGCCTTCAGCCTTACATTGAACATGCGGGTATCACCGTTGGGGCGATTTCCGGAGTGCTCGCTGCGAAGGGAAAACGCATCGATCTGTTTGGCGTTCTCGTGCTGGCACTGGCCGCAGCCTTTGGCGGCGGCACCGTGCGCGACCTGCTCGTCGGCGATACGCCGGTGGCCTGGCTGCGCGGACCGGAGATGATGCTCAACGCTGTGGTTACTGCGCTCGTCACTTTCATCGCGGCACGCTGGATCAGGATGCCTCACGGACTCCTTCAGGTGGCCGATGCGGTATCACTCGCGTTCTTTGTGATGCTCGGTGTCGGCAAAGGCCTCGCCTTCGATCTCTCCCCGGCCGTGGCCGTGCTGCTCGGAGTCATCACCGGCGTGGCGGGCGGCATCGTGCGCGACGTCCTGCTCGGCGAAGTGCCCTACGTCTTCCGCCGCGAAATCCGCCTCTACGCCACCGCCGCCATTGCCGGCGGGATCGTCAATGTTCTCCTCCAGCCGCTCGGCAGTCTGCCCGCCGCCACCGCTGGCTTCCTGACAATTCTGTGCCTGCGTCTTGCGGCCATGCGGTGGCGGCTTTCGCTGCCGGTTTTTGAAATGAAGGAATAGCAGTCTGCTGCCGGGACATGAGGGATTTCCGCTCCACAGCGCCGCTTCGTTTATACTTTTTCAGCACTTCCTGACGTGCTTTCTGTGTAAGCCTGTCACCAGCCGCGTCTGGCGGATTCGGCGGTGGCCGGCGACGGTGGCGCGATGAACCTCTCTGTCAGTTCTCTCCGGGAACCGCTGCTTGCTCCCGGGACGCCATCGGGTGGGCAGCAGATCCGGGAGCGATCCGGTTTTGAACGCGGGATCGGCAAGGCGGCGCAGAATGAAGCTCAGGTAGTCGCGCACGTTGAGCCCCCGGCGCTGGGCGCTGGCGATCACGGTCATGATGGCGGCGACGGTTGGCAGTAGCACCGCACGCGTTGAGCGATATCGCCTGCATGACGGTATCCGGGTGGCGGGTTGACCGCAGGATATTGGCGTGCGAAGTACCCTGCGAACAGAAGAGAAATCCCCATCTCACCCGATTATGACCGCGACCACTGCCATCAGTCCTGATATCACCATGCACGACCTCCTTGAGGCCATGCCCGGAGCGCGGCGTGCCCTGTTTGCGAAATATCACATCGGCGGATGCAGCAGTTGCGGGTTTGCGCCGGAGGAAACGCTGGCTGCGGTATGCCTCCGCAATGAGAATCTGGACACTGAGGAAGTGATCGCGCATTTGGAAGCGAGCGCGGAGCAGGACGCGAAAATGCAGATCAGCCCTCACGAACTCTCGGCGATGCTTGCTGACGGCCAGCCGCTGCGGCTTCTCGATGTGCGCAGTCGTGAGGAACACGAGGCCGTCAGTCTCCCAGGATCGGAACTCATGACCCAGGAACTGCTGCAAAAACTTTTTGACGAAGACAAGTCGCAGCGCATCGTGGTTTACTGCCACCACGGCGTGCGCAGTCTCGACTCGGCTGCCTATCTCATGGGCCACGGCATGACGAATGTGAAAAGCCTCGCCGGGGGAATTGATGCATGGAGTTGTGAAGTGGATCAGACCCTGCCCCGCTACCGGCTGGAAGTGGAGTAAGGCGAAACACCACGGACCACCCTATGAACGAAGAACTCCTCAACGCCTCGATCGCCGATCCAAAAAACCTCGGCGAAATGGCTGATGCCGATGCCGTGGGAACCGTGGGCAACCCCGAGTGCGGCGACATGGTGCGCATGTGGCTCAAGTTCACCGAGAAGGACGGACGGAAGGTCATTGATCGCGCCTCGTTTCAAAGTTTCGGCTGCCAGACGGCAATCGCGGTGGCGAGTATGGCCACCGAGATGCTCAAAGGGCGGACGGTGGAGGAAGCGCGAGACCTTTCCGCCGCGGAACTCAGCGCGCCGCTCGGGCCGCTGCCGCCGATGAAGATTCACTGCGGGCAAATGGTCGAGGGGGCACTGCGCGCGGCGCTGGATGCCGACACCGCTGCCGTTCCCGCCATGGCACCCGTCGTTCCCTCTCTGTCAGGAAATCTCGCCGAGAGTCTCGGCGAAGCCTCCGGCATCAAGACCGGCAAACTCAAAATCGTAACGATCTAACTTTTCCCCATGAACACCGACATCACACTCATCCGCGAAGTGGAAGCCATTCAGATCCCGAGTGGCGACACGATCATCCTGCCCGCGGGCACACGCGTGATTATCACACAAAGCCTTGGCGGCAGTTACACTGTGGCCACGGATCACGGTCTCGCGCGCATTTCCGCGAAGAATGCCGACGCGCTAGGCCTAGAGAAGAAAGACGGCGACGCCGGTGCTCCCGTAGTGCCGCTCACCGGCGAGGAACTCGAGAAAGCCGTGTGGGACGCGATGAAGTCGGTGTATGATCCTGAAATCCCTGTGAATATCGTGGACCTCGGCCTCGTGTATGACTGTGCCATCAGCAACGAGCCCGAAGACCAGACCGTCGTGCAGGTAAAGATGACGCTTACCGCCCCTGGCTGCGGCATGGGGCCGACGATCGCCGCGGATGCTCAGGGCAAGATCATGGGTGTCGCCGGCGTGAGTGATGCGCGCGTGGAAATCGTGTGGGACCCGCCTTGGAATCAGGGTATGATTTCCGAGAACGGGCGCATGCAGTTGGGCATGGTGTAGTCCGCCGGCCGACTGCAAATGCGTCTTGCAATCACGGTGCGTTGTCCGTCCGTAGCCTCACCTCATCAGCCAGAGGTCCATGCCATGAATGAATCCCAATCCCCGTCCACCGGCAGCGGAATCGCCGGTTCACTGAAAGTCATCGCCGGCCTGTGTATCCTTGTCCTCGCGCTGCTCGCGGCACTGCTGGTGCTCAAAGCCATCCCGCAGGAGATGTTCCAGGAATGGATCACCAAAATCGGACTGCTCGCGCTCATCGCCGCGCTGGCGACCGTGGCGATCGGTGCCCTGACGAAAATAGGCCGCCGCTGAGGGGCCCGGCGCGGCGTGGTTGCCTGCGGCGGTCTCCCAGAGTCGGCTCCATCCGCGGTTCTCCAGGTTGAGTTTTTTCTATCAAGTCGCTTCCCGGGGGATGTGGTAACGGCGGAATCGCGCCGCCCCATGATGACAAGCCCCGTCGTGAGGTGGACGGACTCCGGGGTGATGCCCGGGCGGGCGGGGAGTAGGGTGGTGGTGCGGCGTCCGGAGGCAGCGTGGCGGCCTGCAAAAAGCCGTGGCATTCCCGCAGGGGCGAGGTACGCATGTCCGCCCATGCCCGCCAAAAAGAAGACCGCCCCCCCGGCCACCGCCGCTCCCGCCCGTAAAACGGCCAAAAAGCCCGCCGTCAGGAAAACTCCCATCGTCTCCACCGGATCCGGTGTTTTCGAAGGCGAGCCCCTCGCCCGCGCCGCCGCCGAATTCGCCGACAGCAAGAAGGCCACCAACGTCACCATCCTCGACGTGCGCGGCATTTCCATGGTCACCGATTTCCTCGTCATCTGCGACGGCACCTCGCTCCCGCACCTCCGCGCCATTCGGAACGAAGTGAGCGACCGGATCCGCGAGGAACACAAAGTGAAGCCCTATTCCGCCCACGGCATGGCTGACAGCGGTTGGATGCTCCTCGACTTCGGCGATGTCGTCGTCCACATCTTCCACGCCGAGAAGCGCGCCTTCTACGCACTCGAAGATCTCTGGAGCGACGCCCCGCGGCTGGTGTGAAGCGTAGCGGGGACTTCCCAGTCCCCGATTTTCTTTTAGCGTGTGGGCAGGATGCCCACGCTACGGCGTGCTCTTCAACTCCCACTTCTCCCCGAAGAAATCCGCCGCCGGAATCGCGCCCGGATAGCGGCTGTTCGGCGTCGTCTTCAAGTCAATCACCGCCCAGTCGGGGAGCTTCGGCGTCTGGCGGGCGTTGTTGAGGTAGTCATACTCGCGGAACGTGAAACTGCTGTTGAGCACCACGTAGCGCTCGGAGTTCAGCGGATTCGGATAGATGCAAATGAGCGCGTGGTCCGCGGCGGGAAAGGTCTTTGCGCCGGCTTTGATCTCGCTGCCGCTCCAGGCGATGGGCAGCTTCGGCGCGACTTTGGCCATGACGCTGTTCGACGAAGGATCGCCCCACAGCACGAGGTTGGCGGACTTGATATCGTCGTCGGTGATCGCCGTGTCGTCCTTCACCCGCGCATCGCCGCGGAAGTGCCGCCGCCAGTGCTCGATGGCCCGCTCCATCTCCGCCTTCGCCCACGCCCCGGCTTTCTCATTCGCTGCCGTTCCCGTGGGGCGCACGAATATGAACGAGTCCATGAAGGCGTCGTCCACCGGGCCTTGCAGGCCGTGCTTCTTGCGGAGGCCGTCGGGGAGAGGGCCTTCGACCCACTTTTCGCCTGCTTTATGAAACTGTGCATGGAAGGAGCCATCGCTTTGGGGCGAGCCAACGATCAATGATTGGCTCGGTTCTTCCCTTGATGATCCAAGTGCTTTGAAACGGACCGTCACACCCGCTGGAGTCGAACGCTGTTCAGCAGAGAGTTGAGGCCACGACATCTGGAATCCGGGTGCGATATCCAGCGAAAGAGCGGAGACATTGGCAGTCTGAATTATGACAATAGTTGCCAGAGGGGATGTCACCAGAACCTTGGTTTCGCTCCAGTGCGATTCCAAACCATCAATAGATCCGATAGCGAAATGATTCTGTCTGAGCGTGTGAGTGGTGAAGTACCAGTTCATGTAGTTCTGGCGTCCTTTCGTGGTGATCGTATCAATCCTCCTCGCCACCTCCGCCTTCGCTCCCTTCTCAAAGCTGTGCGCCGTCTTCGGTCCGATGACGTGCGTGAGTTCCATGCCCTCCTTCTTCAGCGCCTCCGCCATCAGATCCGCCGCCTGCTTCTGTTTATCAATCTCCCCGCTGTAGGCGACGGTGGGGCAGTTGAAGAGATTCCCTGCTACGGCGGTGGAGTCGTAGAGATTCCACAGCTTCCGCTCCCAGTCGTACGGCGTGAGTTTCTCGCCCTGGAAGAAGTTGAGAAATTGCTCGGTTTCGCTGAAGCCCGCGCCGGGATTGGCGGCGCACCATTGCCATGCGTGGTGGGTGGCGATGTGCCAGCAGGCCGCGCCGCCGAGGCTGAAGCCGCGCACG
>JANNVM010001334.1:0-3403 GCA_031414455.1 Verrucomicrobiota bacterium | reverse complement strand
CAGGAGCTTCTCCCCACCTGGTTTTTGAGGGTCGCTTCGCTTCAGGGCTCCGGTTCTATCGCGGCACGAGGTAGCTTTGTGTCCACGGCGGCGGGGTGATGCCCTCAACGCGCTGCGGGTCGATGTCGTCTGGGAAGCGTCCCTCATTCAGAATCGGCGTCCATTCTTCGTCGGACAGGCGGCGCGGGTCACCCGTCACTTCGAGTTCGTAATGGCTGAGGACCGGGCCGGCGCAGAGGAAGCAGTCAGCGCCATTGTCGACCGCCATCAGGAGCAGGTTCACGCCACCGACGGCTTCGTGCAACACGCTGCCGGGGTCGCCGCAATCGCAGGGCACATCGGTATGCACGTCGGCGACGAGGGCGGCGATGGAATCGGCACCATAATCGACATGAAAGTCTTTGTCGTCCCAATAAATGGCGCGGTAAAAGAGCTGCGGATACCAGCCGGTATAGGTGCGATGTCCTCCCGAATTGAACGGGATCTCCCCAAGGACCTGAATAAGATCGCGAATAAACACCTCTTCGTCCGCACTGAAACATTCCTGCGCCAGCTCCTTTTTCGCCATTTGCTCGAGTGATCCCAGGGTCGTGGCAAACCGGCGCAAGTGCGCGACCTGTCGGCCCTGGATGGTGGCCATGGCGATCTCTTCGCCGGCTGGCGGAGTGTAGTTGCCCTCATAGTGCAGTCCCGCGATGAGATCGGCCGCGCGCCCGGCCATCGTTTTGAGCCGGTTCCAGAACTCGACGCGCGGCTCGACGAATCCCTTCGGATAGACGCAATCCCCACCGGCGGTATACGACTGCTTGGCGTAGAGGATCGTGTCGTGACGGAGCTGGGTCCACGAGGCGAGCTGGGTGTTGAGCGATTTCATGGCCCAGGCACGGGTGCGCATGGCCTGGGGATAGTGGGCGGCGGTGGTGGGTGGCGAGAGCTGGCGCAGGCAATCGAGCCAGCTCATGTAGATGTTCCCGCTCCAGGCATCGGGAGTCTGCAGGTCCATCACCGAGCGAACGGCGGCAAGGTTGTGCTGGTAGGGCAGGCCGTCGCGGAACCGCTGCGCGTGCGGCCGGGCGGGATCGGTGAACTGGCCATTCATCCGGGCCACGAGATCCGGCACGATCTGATCGTTGCCCAGCACGGCAAAGGCGACATCAAGGGCACCGGGCACGCGCCGCTGGACTTTTTCCGTCACGCCATTTTGCGTCCACAGGATGCTGCTGAAGACGGTTTGCGAAAACGCCCAACTGTCGGGAACAAACTTCTGTCCAAAAACAGTAAACGACTGCGGCAGGAAAAAGCGTATCGGGCCACAAAGCGGCTGTCCGAACCAATCGCTGCGGATGTTCTGCACACCGAGTTCGCCGCGCACGAGGTCCGCCTGCACCCGCTCGAGCGTGGCCACGTCGGGCACATCAGCCAGGGTGCGGATGCCCGCGCCGGCGAGCACGCCGCCGAGTTGCCCGAAGTTCAGAGAGTCGGTCCAACCGACGAAGACGCTGATGATTCTCTCCATGTCCGCCCATGTCTGGAATTTTCCAGACTGGTTCAGCAGGTGCCACAGGACGATGGCGGTGCCCAACTCGCGGGGCGAGGCCATCTTGGGGTCGAACGGACACCGCTCGAACGGCCCGCCGGCCACCGGGAGGTCGATCCGGCCGAGCCACATCACGCACTTGAAGTACCGGCCCAGCCGCTCGGTGCGCGTGTAGTGGCCGCGGGTTTTGAATTGCGAAAAATCGACCGTCCGGCAGAACCCCATGAAGTCGTCCACCCGCTTCAGCTGCTCGGACTGAATGTCCGCCAGGGTTGCGGCCACCCGCGCGCCCTGCCCGAGCGCGGATTTGGCGGGTGCGCCGACCAGAAGCGAGCGCGCGACGGCGAGGAACCAGTCGGCATCGCGCAGGCTGTCGCGCAGCACGCCGGTGCCGGCGGTGGCGTCGGCGGCGGCGACCTGGGCCGCCATGCCATCGAGCATCAGGCCCACCGAGGAATAGAGGTACGTTTCCTCAATCTCCTGGAGCATCGCGTCGTAGGTGCGGTGCCAGGCGTGCAGCAGCGCATCAGTCGAGATGAAGACAGGCAGATCATCTTTCCAGAGCTTGTAGTAGAGATCCGCGAAGCTTCCGCTCCCCAATTTCTCACTGACTACGAACCCGTTGGTCTTGAACACCGCCAGTTCCTCTGGCGTCAGCCGCGTGTCGAAGAAGCGATAGCAGGAGCCGGGTTCGTCCGGGTTCTTTCCTTCGTTGACGAGGTCGAGGTCGGCATTGAACTGGGGCCAGAAATCGGCGGCGGTGGGGTCGCAGGTGACTTGTTGCACATAGAGATGGCGGCGGGCCTCGGCTGTCTCCGCGTCCGCTCGCAGGCGCTGTTGCTTCTCGGCATTCCCTGCTCTGTTCGCCTCAAGCGCCGGCCAAGTGCTCACGACCGCTCCGGCGATGAGCGCCAGGGCCACTGCGGCCGTCGCGGTGAACGCCAGTTTGTTCCGTCGAAATGCTTTCTGAAAGCGATAGGCTTTCGAGGCCGGGCGGGCCATGATTGGCTCGTTGGTGAGGTGCCGCTGAATGTCGGCGGCCAGGCCGTTGGCGGTTTCGTAGCGGCGAGTGCGGTCTTTCTCGAGTGCCTTCATCACGATCCAGTCGAGGTCGGGATCGATGTCGGATGTCGGACTTCGGATTTGGCCGGGGCGATTCCGTGCGATGCCGTCCGGTCCCGGGTCAGTTGCACGCTCGGCCTGGGCGGCTCTACTTCGCGGATGATGCGGCGCATTTCATCGTAGCCGACGGACATGAGGGTCTTTGGATCGAAGGCGGGGCGACCGGCGAGCAGTTCGTAGAGCAGCATGCCGAGGCTGTAGATGTCTGATCGGGTGTCGATGTCAGACGCCCCCATCGCCGCCTGCTCGGGGGACATGTAAACCGGGGTGCCGACGAATTGCTCGAAGCGGGTGAAGAGGGTCTTGTCGGTGAGTTTCTGCTCGATGGCCTTGGCGATGCCGAAGTCGATGACTTTGACGTGAGGGCGCTCTGCGGTGCCCGCCGTAGCGTGGACTTCCAGTCCACCGGGCGCTGCGGAGGTGGACAGGAAGTCCACGCCACGGCCGACGAGAATGTTCGAGGGCTTGAGGTCGCGGTGGATGATGCCCTTCTGGTGGGCGTGATTCACCGCCGCACAGACGTCGCAGAACAGTTCCAGGCGCTGGCGGGTGTCGAGACTGTGCTGGTCGCAGAATTCGGTGATGGGGATGCCCTTCACCAGTTCCATCGCGAAGTAGGGGCGGCCCGATCCGGAGGACAGAGGACGGAGGACGGAAGACAGATCTGCGTCAGAGGTCAGCGGTCGGAGGTCGGCGGTCAGCAGATCAGGGCAAGAGGCTGGGCCTCCGACTTCCGACTTCCGA
>JANNVM010001333.1:0-1554 GCA_031414455.1 Verrucomicrobiota bacterium | reverse complement strand
CTGGGACGACACTTCGAACGACTACATTGAACTCAATCGGTCCGTCAAATTAGCTGACGTGGCTGGTGCTGATGATTTCCAACGCAACGGGAGGCTGGGATTTGATTTCAGGACCGGGGGAACGGTCGAGCGCAAGTTCCTCGGCGGGGCCGAGAACCTCCGGGGATGGGAGATCCTCGAGGTGAAGAGTCGGAACAACGGCATCGACAACATAGACGTGAGCGGGCTTAGCTCCGGGTTGGCGGGCAACGTTGACGCCAATTTCTCAGTGGACGAATTTTCCAACTCGCCCGAGCGGCAAGTCCTCACAGCCGGCACCTCGGTCAGTCCCGGGACCGGCACTACTACGAGCGAAGTGGCTTTCCTGCCCCCCGGCATGATGGGGGAACCCCGTCTCCTCGCTGCATTCAAAGCCCGCGGCCTCAGCGAGCGCGGCTGCCTCTTCCGCCAGCAGGATCCGACGAAGGTGTGGGCGGAGCAGCAATATTACCGGCTGCCGCTGGAGGCGCAGACGGCGGCGCTCATTCCGATGAACCGCTTTTGGCGCGACTATGCGGTGTGGGACGGCAAGGGCGGGTTCGTTTCCACCAGCGTGGCGGATGCGGCGGGCAGCTTCACCGAGATGGTGCTGGCGCTAGCGGTTCTTGATCTGCCGTTCCCCGGCGAGTTCAAGGCCGGCAAGGTGGACACGAAGGACAATGTGCTGACGCTCACGCCCGCGTCGCGGCTGCTGCTGTTCCATCAGGACATTCTGCCCGCGGAGCCTGACGCCGCGGGCGCGAAGCTGCTGGTGAGCCAGAACTTCTACCGCGAAGGCGATCGCTACCTTGAGCAGGCCGGCGAGAAGACGGACAAGTTTGTGAGCGCGGAATTCCTCACCGGCGCAGTCTATGGCTGTCAGGTGGTGGTCACGAATCCCTCGTCGTCGCGCCAGCGGCTGGATGTGCTTTTCCAAATCCCCGCCGGCGCGCTGCCGGTGAAAGCCACGCGCCGCGTGCAGTCGCTGCCCGTGGGCATCGAGCCGTATCGCACGGCGACGCTCGATTTCCATTTCTACTTCCCGCAGCCCGGCAAGTTCGCGCACTTCCCCGTCCACATTTCGCGCGGAGAAAAGACCGCCGCGAGCGCCGCGGCGTTCGTCTTCAACGTGGTTGGCAAGGCGACCCTCAACGATCCCGCGTCTTGGGACTACGTGAGCCAGCACGGCACGGACAACGAAGTCGTTAGCTTCATTGAACAGCATAACCTCTACTTCCTCGACTTGGGCAAGATGCTCTGGCGCATGAAAGACGCTGATTGCTTCCGCCGCGTCATCGGGCTGCTGAAGGCGCGGCATCACTACGACGAAGGCGTGTGGAGCTACGCCGCGTTGCACAACGTGCAGCCTTATCTCACCGAGTATCTCCAGGAGTCGCCGCTCAGCATCGGCTGTGGCCCGGTCTTTGATAGCGAACTGCTGACGGTGAATCCCGTGGAGCAGCAGACGTATCAGCACCTTGAATACAGCCCGCTCATTAACGCCCGCTCCCATTCGCTGGGAGGACAGAGCCGCAT
>JANNVM010001332.1:0-10802 GCA_031414455.1 Verrucomicrobiota bacterium | reverse complement strand
GCGTAGATGGCGCGCGTGCCATCAAGGTAGGCCTCACGCGGTACACTGACGGGATCGCCGGTGCGGAGGAGATCAATTTCCACATAGTTCGCCCCGCATTCGACGTAGCTGTCACGCTTGGATGCAGCCTCACGACGCGCCTTGTTGTCGTCTTTATTGCCTGGGCTGAGGATTTCGATGGCGGTGACCACGATGCCGAGGCTGTCACGAATAACGACATCACGGCGGACGGGCGGATCCCAGAGAATGATCTTTGGTTTGGCGACTTCGACGCCATCGGCCGCGGCGAGCCCGCCGCTGCCGCGGGTGGAACCGTCCCAGCTTTCCGTAACATGGACATCGGGACGGAAATGTTCTTCCCCCTCTGTGTCCTTTTCATCAATCATCACTGTTTCCTCAACATTCGCTTCAAGGCCGGACGGTAACTGGCGCTGAAGATGATCGCTCAGGTAAACCGCCAAACGTGCATGCACGGCCTGCCACCTCAATTCGAGGTAGGGATTCATGCCGGGAAAAGGATTGCTCACGGAGCGACCTTAACAGCAGAGAGCAGATTCTCAAGGAACCAATCCCAGCACCGTTTATCGCCGCACCTCGTAGTAATAGGCACGGTAGCGACCGTCTATTTGGAAGGTGCCGTCCTCCTCCACAGGGACGGTTTCCTTTTTCGGCACGCCGTAGTGGTCGAGGGGGCGGACGGAGGAGGGCTTCGCGCCGGTGAGTTTGATGCTGGCCTGCACCGGTTCCAGCAGCAGCGGGGCGGTGCCCACGGCGAGAAGTTTGGTGCCGTCGTCGCTATATTTCGCGCCGGTTTGTTTGTCTCGGGCGAGGGCGGTGATGAGGATATGTTTCGATTGCGCGAGCGGCTGATCGTCGAGCGGAGTGAAGAGGAGGCTAACGAAAGGAGTGGCCACCTTGATGTCGGACGCAGAGAGCTTTACACTGCCAGCTTTGCCAATAACTCCCTGCGTTCGTGCAGTTTCCACGAGGATGCGCTCCCGTCCAAATTGCCATTCCAGTTGGGACGGACGGCTGGGGATGGAGTGATCTTCCGGCTTACGGTTGTCGGCGGGGCCGCCGGCCAGGACCTTGCCGCCGTTGAAACCGACCGTGACACGACCGGCGGCAAAGACCTCCTGCGGCGTTCCGCCCGGGGCCTTGATTAGGTCGTTGCCATTATAATAGTCCTGGAGCCACGCGGGCTTGCCGCTCATCACGGCATCCGGTGTGGTGCGGCGGGCGGCGATGAGATCGCCCTGCTTGATGTGGCCTTTGTATAGTGCGAACGCCAGCGCCGGCCACTGGCCGATGTAATGGGGGGTGTCGGTGACGTAGCTGTTCATGCCCGGCCAGCCGTCGCCGAGGCGGGTGCCGGTCTGCGCGAAATGAAACGAGCAGTCCCAGCCCTGAAGGCCCATGCCATAGAAGGCCATGATGGGCGCGGCTTCGAGTTTCCACTGGTTCGGCGGGCACATGGTCCACTCGCTGATGGAGAAGGGTTTGTCCTCCACCTGCTTGAGACCGATGCTGAAGAGGTGCGAGCCAGGTTTGCCCAGATGCGAGTCGGCATAGATCTGCCCCTCGGCGATTCCGTGGCCGCCCGCGCCGCCGCCGGCGTAATTGTGGCGGTCAATCATGCTGCCGATGGTGTCGGTGTAGATGTTCGCCTGATCAAGGAGGCCGCTGCCGCCGAGCCAGTTGGTGGTGACGGTCTGCGCTTTGAAACCGGTGGCGCGCACGGCCTTCTCACAGGCATTGTAATTCTCCATCTGCATCTCCGCGAGGAAGCGAATGGTGTCGCCGGCTCGTGCGGTGTTGCCGGCGAATTTCCCACGGATGCCTGACGTGTCCATCTCCCACGGGCCCATCAGTTGCAGCTCAGCGCCCCACTGGTCGGCGGTGTCGAGCTTGCGCCAGGCATTTGTCAGGGCCGCCGCGTCAGGATATTTCTTTTGTGCCCATGCGGCGAACATGCCGCGCAGCTTTTTGGCGTGAGCCTTCCACTTTTTGGGATTGGGTTGGGAAAGATCGCCGAGCGGATTCCAGAAAAAGATGCTGTCCTCGTTTTGGAACTCCACGCACAGCAGCGCGGAATCGTCGGCATAACGCAGGCCGGTATAGGGGTTCTTGTGATTCAGCAGCGCGAGGAGCACCTTTGTTCGAATCTCCCACAGTTTCGGCGACATGCTGATAAGTCCGTAGCTGTCACGAAGCCCCTTGTCCCCCATTGGTTCCAGCTCGGCGAAGAGTTCCGGGTCGTAGCCATCAGCGGCGGAGATCGGGAAGTGATAGAAGACACTCCACTGCGTGTAGAGGCCGGCCTTCTTCAATTCCGCGAACCACCAGTCGTAGGCATCGAGACGCTGCGCATCCACTTTGCCGGCGCGGCTGATCTCATCGAACAGCGGATGCTGGCGCACGGCATTGTTGCCGAATTTTTTTAGATAGCGAATGCGCCTCATCTGTTGCTCCCGGGAGAACTTGTCCTGCTCAAGGTTCGTGCCGCAGCCCCAGAACTTTACCGGCGTGTCTGGCCGGCTGGTGAAAACGAGATCGCTGCCCTTCGCTATGACCGGCCCGTGTTTCCCGGCGGGCGCTTCGATGAGCGCGCTCATATCAATGACCGACTCCGGTGAAAACGGATCCTCATCCGCCAGCAGGGGGAACCACTCATTCGGCGCGGCGGGTTTCTGCGGGCCGGGCTTGAGCAAGCCGTTCGGAATGAAGCCATCATTTGTCAGCAGAAAGCAATCGAGCCCGCCGTGGTTGTCGGTCGTGCCGTGCATTCGGATTTTCACCGTGTGGGCCCCCGCCGTCAGTTTTACACTGCCGGCTTTGACCCATGCGATGAAGCGCAGATCGGGCTTGCCGTCCGCGGCGATGTTTTGCTCTCCGCGTTTGTCGTTCTTAAAATCGATCGGCTGCTCTGCCCCGGCATCGAGCGCCCACGACAGTTTCGTGGCCGTGGGATTGGCCCGGACCCAAAGTGTGTAGTCGCCGGCTTCAGTGACCTCCACCCTGTAATCCGCGGTGCCTTCCTCTTTGGCAAAGTTGCTGATCCAGTCGCCGCCGCTGAGAAGATCCTTCTTCACTTGATCGAACCACGGATGGCGGTGCATGGTGTTGGCGGCGGGGGTCTCGCCTTCCTGCCAAAGGGTGGCGGCGGAAAGCGGAAGGGTGGTAAGGGCGAAGCAGACGGAAATGGCGGTGCGCATGGCGGATCCCACTACGCGGGGTGGCGAAGAAGACTTACTCTTTACCGGGCGGGAGCGGGATTCGGCACCGCCTCAAGAGGTGGAGCCGGCGGGGGTTCGGATGGCCGCTGGTTGAGGGGAGACGGGATGGGGAATTCACGGCTTCCGGGGAGGTGACGTTCATCATCACGGGAATGCGGTTTTTTCAGGTTGCCCGCACGGCGTGGCGCGGCCAGGCATCGCACATGTTTGCGGCTATGAAAATCTTCAGCGGCACCGCCCACCCGGCTTTGGCGGACCGCATTTGCAGTTATCTTGGGACGAAGCGCTCTGACGCGACGGTCAATCCGTTCCCGAACGGTGAGACGTTCGTGAAGATCAATGAGAACGTACGCGGCGGGGATGTCTATTTCATCCAGCCGACGTGTCCGCCGACGAATCACAATCTGATGGAACTGCTCATCATGGTGGATGCGGCGCGGCGGGCGAGTGCGGAGCGGATCACGGCGGTGATTCCGTTTTTTGGTTATGCGAGACAGGACCGGAAGGATCAGCCACGGGTGCCGATCACGGCGAAACTGGTGGCGAATCTGCTGACGGCGGCAGGGGTGCAGCGGGTGCTGACGATTGATCTGCACGCGGGTCAGATTCAGGGGTTCTTTGATATCCCGGTGGATCACCTCTACGCGGCGCCGGTCATCATTCGCTATCTGAAGCAGCATGCGCTGGCGGGGGAAAATCTGGTGGTGGTGTCGCCGGACGTGGGCGGCATCAAGATGGCGCACGCATTTTCCAAGAGTCTCGGCAGCGATTTTGCAATCGTGGCGAAGTCGCGGAGCAGTGCCACGGAGGTGAAGGCACTGAGTGTGATCGGCGAAGTGGAGGGCCGCGATGTGCTGCTGGTGGATGACATGACGGAAACGGCCGGCACGATCACCGCGGCGGCGACACTGCTGCGGGAGCGCGGGGCCAAACGCATCTTCGCGGGAGTGAGCCACGGCATTCTCAATGAGCTGGCGCTGAAGCGGCTGGCGGAGAGTGAAATCGAGGAACTGATTTGCACAGACAGCACGCCGATGGCGCACGGTCCGAAGGTGACCACTCTGTCGGTGGCGGAGATTCTGGGTGAGGCGATGCGGCGGATTCACCAGGGCGAGAGCGTGACTTCGCTCTTTGACATTCGGTAAGTGCGGGCATTAGCAGCAGGCAATATGCCGACCATTACCCAGCCCCGCCGCGTCAATGTGCGCACGCCGGAAATCATGCCGCTCGTCCAGGCGGAAGTGGAGAGCCACTATCGCAGCGGCATCGTGGAGCGCATCCGCGCCGCCGGAGGCACACTGACGATCGGGAACACGACGGTCAAACTGGCGCGCCAGTTCGGGTTTTGCTATGGGGTGGAACGGGCGATAGATCTGGCCTACGCGGCGCGGCGGGTGTTCAAGGACCGGCATCTCTTTCTCCTTGGCGAGATCATTCACAATCCGGAGGTGAATCGTCAGCTCCGTGACATGGATATCAAGACGATGCCAAGCCGGCCGTCGGACGAGGAGTTGAATTCGCTTTCGCCGGACGATGTGGTGATCGTGCCGGCATTCGGCGCGGAGACGGCGGTGATGGAGCGCATCGCCGCGCGCGGCTGCGCCACCGTGGATACGACGTGCGGCGACGTGATGAGTGTGTGGCGCCGGGTGCGCGAGTATGCGCGCACCGGCCGCACGAGTATCATCCACGGCAAGGCTTCGCATGAAGAAACGCGCGCCACCGCCTCGCGGGCACTCGGTGACGCGGGCGGCGGGACCTATTTAATCATTCTCACGCTGGCGGACTGCGACGTGGTTTGCGGCTACATTCGCGGCACGGGTGACCGCGGGGTTTTCCTGACAAGGTTTGCCGGCGGCTACAGCGAGGGTTTTGACCCGGACGTGCATTTGCAGCGGATCGGCGTGGCGAATCAGACGACGATGCTGAAAGGCGAGACGGAGGAGATTCAACGCCGCCTGCAGGAGGCGGTGCGCGACCGTGACGGCGAAAGGGCAGGGGAGACGTTTGCGGTATTCGATACCATCTGCGGCGCGACGCAGGAACGTCAGGATGCGCTCTTTGAGATGCTGAAGGCGCCGATGGACCTCATGCTGGTGGTGGGCGGCTACAACAGTTCCAACACGACGCACCTCGTGGAGATCGCCGAGAAGGAGTTGCCGACGTTCTTCATTCGCAATGCCGGCTGCCTGCGTGATCTGGAGGAGATCATTCACTTCGATCTGCACGAGAAATCCGAGCGCACGGGCTACACGGACAAGCTGGCCGGCCCGGAGCCGGTGACCGTTGGGATCACGGCGGGGGCCTCGTGCCCGAACAATCTCATCGAAGAGACGATCCTGCGGGTGTTCGCGCTGCGCGGCACGACGGCGGAGGAGATCGAGGCGGCGGCCTGACGAAATCGGCAAAAAGAAGCGGCGGTGCCCCGTTTCCGGAACACCGCCGCTGTTTTAACAATAACCTGATGATGAAACGGCAGGCTTAGAAACCGACGGACAGCGTGGCACCGCCGTAGAACGTGGTGTCCTGATCGTTGTCGTTGAGCCACTGGCTGTAGTCATCCACGCCATCGAGCGGGAAGTTCACCGCGACGTACGGGGTGAGGGTGATGTTGGACTTCAGCGTGATCGGGGCCTTCAGGTAGATGGCCGCGTGGTTGAAGTCACTGCTCGAAGGAGCGAACACCGAGCTGTCGCGGTCCACGTAGGAGATCACCGCGCCCGGCTGGAGGGCGAACGTGTCGTTGATCTTGTAGAGGTAGTTCACGCCGAGTTCAGCATAGAACGCTTCGGACTCAGTCTCATAGAACGCGCCGATGTTGACGGTGGTGTTCGCGCAAGGCGTCCAGACCGCTTCGAGGCCCGGCTCGTACTGAGCATCGTAGCTGGTGCCGCTGAAGGTCGGGTAGTAGTAGTACTTGAAGCTCGGTCCGAAGGAGAACTGGTCATTCACCTTGTAGAGGAGGCGGGTGTAGAGATCGAGTTCCTCGTAGTTGGTGTCGCTGTTGGCGGAAGAGCCGTACCAGGCATTCATGTTCCACGTCCAGCGGTCGTTGATCCGGTAGTTCAGGTCGAGGGAGCCGGTGACGAGGTCCTGGGCGCGGCCATCAGCGCCGGTGCCATAGACTTCTACGCCGCGGTAGATGTAGTCCGTGTCGTAGCCGAGAGTCACGCTGCCGAACCAGGGGGATTCCGGAGCCGGCGCGGGAGCAGGAGCAGGAGCGGGAGTGACGCCGGCCTGAGCCGTGAGGGCGCTGCACGCTGCCAGGAGCGTCAGGCTTTTGATGATGTGTCGGTTGGTCATGTTGCTTGTAGGTTGATGTTCCGGAATGGTTAAGTTTTCCCGAACAGTGGGGATAAAAGCAGCAGTCGTGCCGACTTGCATCTTATTTTTTCAAGAATTTTCTGCATTTACTCCAAGCCGGGGGCACGGGAAAACGGGGGAATTTGGGCTTTGCAGAGTGAAGTGCCGGTCCCAATGAGCCTCTCCTGTATGATCCGCTATTTCTTCCCATGAACACCACCACCACACTAACCGAATCGAATCCCGTGTCCAGTCGCCGCAAATTCCTCGGAGGAGCCGCTATAGCCGCGGCGGCCGTTAATCTCCCCATCGAGGCCTGTGCCCAGGTCGCCGGCAGCGATGAACTCAAACTCGCCATCGTTGGCTGCGGAGGACGCGGGGGTGGTGCGATCAGCCAGGCACTCACCGCCGGCGGCACCCGTCTCGTGGCGATGGCCGATGCCTACGAGTCCCGGCTCGAGCCGCTGTTGTCGTCCATGCAGGCGCAATTCAAAGCGCGCGTGGATGTGCCGGAGAGTCGCCGCTATATTGGCATGGAAGCCTACCAGGAAGTGATGCAGCATGCGGATGTCGTCCTGCTCACGACGCCTCCCGGATTTCGCCCGATGATGTTCAAGGCGGCCATCGAGGCCGGGAAAAACGTCTTTATGGAAAAGCCGGTCGCGGTGGATTCCCCCGGCACGCGCATGGTCATGGAATATGCCAAAAAGGCTGACGAAAAGGGCTTGAAGGTCGTCGTCGGACTCCAGCGCCGCTACCAGGATGCCTACCTCGCTGCCTACGATAAAGTGAAAAAGGAAGGCCTGATCGGCAACATCATCGCTGCGCAGGTTTATTGGAACGGCGGCGGCGTCTGGGAGCCGTTTGAGCGCGACGCCAAAATGTCGGAAATGGAATACCAGGTGAAAAACTGGTACTACTACACGTGGCTGTGCGGCGACCACATTGCCGAGCAGCACATTCACAATATTGACGTGATCAACTGGTTCATGGACGACAAGCACCCGGTCGCCGCGCAGGGTATGGGTGGTCGTGAAGTGCGGAAGGACAAGAAGTACGGCCAGATCTTCGACCACCACTATGTCGAGTTCGCCTATGACAACGGTGTCATCATGAACAGCCAGTGCCGCCACCAGAAGGACTGCTGGAGCAGTGTCTCCGAAATTATCATCGGCGACAAAGGCACGCTCTATCTTGGCGGGAACTCCACTATCAAGGACCGGACCGGCAAGACTATCTGGCAACACCGCGGCAAGGACGATCCTGATCCTTATCAGACGGAACACGACCGGCTCTATCAGGCGATCCGCGAAAAGACGCCGCTCAACAACGCCTACTACGGTGCGCAGAGCACCTTCACCTCGATCCTTGGCCGCTACGCCACCTACGGCGGCAAGATGGTGAAGTGGGACGAAGCGCTGGCATGGAATAACAGCGAGATGCCCGCCAAACTTGGCTTTGATCAGCCGCCGCTCGTACAGCCGAACGGCGACGGTGTCTATAAAGTGCCTGTCCCGGGCGAGTTCGATCCGTCGAAACCCCTCGGCTGAGAAATTCGCGGCAAGTCCCCGCGCCCGGAGTCCATTCCGGGCGCGGGGTGCCGGGGCGCACCGGTGGAAATATCGGAATTGGACACACCGTATTGGTCACGGGAATATCCCGTACCGTCCGCATGATGATTCGCCTCTGCCTCCTCTCGCTGTTGATCTGCCCCCGGCTGCTGCCGGCCGCGGAGACGTGGCCATGGCGTCCGTTCGAGCCGGTGAAAAGCCCGCCCGTGCCCGCCGCTGCGGTGGTGGAGGGCAATGCGATTGACGCCTTCCTCACTGCGGCACGCGAGGTCCGCGGCACGGCTTCCCGTTCACCCGCCTCCCGGGAGGTGCTGCTGCGCCGCGTTTATCTCGACCTGACAGGTCTTGCTCCCGCGCTGGAGGAGCGCGCGGCGTTCCTTGCAGACTCTGCGGCTGATGCTTACGACAAACTGGTGGACCGCCTCCTTGCCGACCCGCGCCACGCGGAACGCTGGGCGCGCCACTGGATGGACGTGTGGCGTTACAGCGACTGGGCCGGCTGGAACGACGGCAAACAAATCCGTGACAGCCAGCCTCACATTTGGCGCTGGCGGGACTGGATTGTGGAGTCCCTCCATGCTGACAAAGGCTACGACCGCATGGTGCAGGAGATGCTCGCCGCCGATGAACTTTGTCCCGACGACTCCGCGGCACTGCGGGCCACCGGATTTCTCGCGAGGAATTACAAGATGCTCTCCCGCGAGCAGTGGATGGAAGATACCGTGAAACACACCGGCACGGCGTTTCTCGGCCTGACAGTCGGCTGCTGCAAATGCCACGACCACATGACGGACCCCATCAAGCAGACGGAATACTTCGCTCTGCGCGCCATCTTTGAGCCCCACCAGGTCCGTCTCGATCATGTGCCTGGACAGCCCGACACCACGAAGGACGGTCTCGCCCGCGTATATGATGCCGATCTCAACGCCGCGACTTATGTCTTCCATCGCGGCGATGAGCGTCAGCCGCAGAAGGATCACGCAATTCCGCCCGCCGTACCCGCATTCCTCGGCGGCGCGCTGGAAGTAAAACCTGTGGACCTGCCGCGCGATGCCATTGCTCCCCAGCGCCGCGAGAGTGTGCGTATTGATCTGGAAGCCGCGGCCAAAGCCGCCGTGGACGCTGCCCCGGTGGAGGAGAAATCCCTCGCCGATGCCAGGTATCATGCCTTGCGCACCGTGCTTGCCGTGGAACGCATCGAAGACGCCGGCAGGAAAGATTCACCGGAATGGAAAGCCGCCGCCGTCGCCGCCGTCGCCGCCCAGCGTGAAGAAGCCCGTGCCGCCGCCGCCCGTGCGGTCATTACTGCCGGCCAGGACGCCAAAAAACTCGAAGAAGCCCGGGCTGCCCTCACCAAAGCCGAAGCCGCCTGTGCTCAGCCGCCGGACACCGCCTATAAACCCCGCGAAATCCCCGCCTATCCCGCCCAAAGCAGCGGACGGCGCCTCGCCTTCGCCCGCTGGCTGACAAACCCGCAGAATCCCCTCACCGCCCGCGTCGCCGTCAATCATCTCTGGGCGCGGCACTTTGGAACTGGCCTCGTCCCCTCCGCCGCCGACTTCGGCAAAGCCGCGCGCCCGCCGGCGCATCCTGCGCTGCTCGACTGGCTGGCTAACGAACTCATATCGCACGGATGGTCCATGCGGCACATCCACCGGCTCATTGTGACCAGTGCCGCGTATCGCCAGAGCAGTGCGCCCGGCGACGGTGCGGAGAAGATGAAGCAGTCAGATCCCGATAACCTAACCTTCTGGCATTTTCCCTCGCGCCGCCTCGAAGCCGAGGCCGTGCGCGACAACGTCCTCTTCACCACCGGCGGCCTCGCCCTCACCCGCGGCGGCCCGGAGATCGAGCAGTCGCTCGCCCTCACCTCCCCGCGCCGCAGTCTTTACCTGCGCTGCGCCGCGGAGAAGCAGGCGGAAATCCTCCAGGTCTTTGACGGGCCGAGTGTCGTGGAATGTTATGAACGCAAGCCCACCGTTATGCCCCAGCAGGCGCTGGCGCTGATGAACAGCGGACTCACGCAAAGCCGCGCCGCCGCTCTCGCCGCGCAGACTGCGGGGGAAAAAGACGCCGCCGCGCTCATTCGTGCCGCCTTCATCCGTCTCCTCACCCGTGAGCCGTCACCGGAGGAACTCACCGCCTGCATGGACTTCCTCAAGCCAGCGGCACCAAAGCTCCGTGAGATGTTTTTCCTCATGATGCTCAATCACCATGAGTTCCTCACGCTGCGGTGAG
Source organism: Verrucomicrobiota bacterium (assembly GCA_031414455.1). GTDB lineage: Bacteria > Verrucomicrobiota > Verrucomicrobiia > Verrucomicrobiales > V1-33 > V1-33. The sequence goes on along the minus strand of JANNVM010001332.1, from coordinate 454 downwards.
AGAATGGGGGGACTGAGCGATAAGCCCGGCAGGGCTGAAAGAGATTAGCCGGTGGCGTGAGCCACCGGTTAGGATAACGAAAGGGACTGGAGCCCCGGCAGGGGCGATACCATGCCGGTAGACACACACGCTGGTGTCGCCCCTGCCGGGGCTCCGGGACCTCTGCTCTTCGATCCGGTGGCTTACGCCACCAACTAATTTCTTCCGGGCCTCCAGCCCTTCATTTCCCGATCTCCTGAAGCTGCGAATTCCGCCCGTCAGAGAACATATTGAGCACACCGGAGCTTCAGGAGGTTGATCAGCGCCGGGTCCATGTGATCGTAATCATCGGGAATGCCGAGCACGGCGATCCGCTTGCCGGCCAGCACCTTTCCAAACTTGCGGGTCAACCGGTTCCGGTGCGCCGTCTCCATCACCAGAATCAAGTCTGCCCATTCGATCTGCTCCTCCGAAA
>JANNVM010001331.1:0-3217 GCA_031414455.1 Verrucomicrobiota bacterium | reverse complement strand
TCGCCATTCATGTAGGACCACGTGTAGTTGCCGTCCGCAGCCATCGCGAAGGTGACTTTGCCGTCCGCCCTGCGGTCGGAGACCCAGTTGCCGACGAGTTTGTCCGCCGGCACGGGCGCGGGGCGCGCCACCGGTGCGGTGTCAGGCTCGCCGTCGTCCGGGAGGGAACTCTGCGTGAGATCGCGAAGTTGCACGGCGATGGAGTCCGCGGGCTGGAGCTTCGCGGTGGTGGCAAACTCGGCATTGGCCTGTTCCATGTGATTGGAGACCAGGTAGTGATAGCCGAGGAGGAAGTGTCCTTCGGCGGCGGCGGGTTTGGCTTTCGTATATTCCTCCAGCTTGCGAAGCTGGCCGGTGTAGGTGGAGGAGGAATCGTAGAAGCCGACCATGGTATCCCATCCCCAGCCGGGGCCGGAGGCGAGCACGGGATTGAGCACGCCGGCGGCGTCGGCAAACTTGCCGAGCGCGAAGAGCACAAGCGCGCGGTACTCATGCAGCGTGACATCCCCGGGCGTGTAGCTGAGGGCTTCATCCACGGAGGACATGGCAGTGACGAAGTCGCCTTTCTTGAATGCGGTGCGCGAGCGCTCCATGATCTCGCCGGACTTGGTCTCCGCGGTGTCGACGGTTTTATCATCGCCAGGAGGAGCCTTCGCGGCGCTGACGGAAAGCGGCTGCGTATAGACGATGGTGGTGTTTTGCACCGGCGGCGCGGGATAGGGATTCTTGTAGCTGTTGTATCCCATGTCATAGACCATGTTGCCGAGGCTCCACACGGCGATGCCCCACATGAAGCCCTTCGCGAAGTCGTCGTCGTCGTGGAAGTACCAGTGACTGTTGTAGTAGTGATTGTTGTAGCCGTAGCCCCAGTGGCCGTGATGCCATGAGTGGCAATGGCCGGCGCCCCACCATGGACTGCCACCCCAGTAGTTGGGACGATAGGCGAAGTTGTTGCTGTAGCGGAAGTTGTTGTTGATGTTCACATTCACATTGTTGCCAATGTTGACGTTGTTGCCCCAGACGCTGTTTTTGCCGCCCCATTTGTTGTTGTCCCAGTTGCGATTTCCGGCGGGCAGCGTGGAGGGGCGATTGAGACCGTTGTTGCGGCCACCGACGTTGACGTTGCCAATGTTGACCTTGTTCCCGCTGTTGCCAATGTTGCCAATGTTAACGCGGTCGTTGCCGATGTTCGGCCGGTTATTCCCCGGGCGGTTGGGGTAACTGACCATGCCGGGCAAAGTGGACGGGCGGTTCGCGCCAGGGCGGTTGGCGAGCGGTCCGTCATTGTTGCCAGGGCGATTGATATTGCCGGGGCGGTTGTCGCCTGGAAGGTTGTTGTTGGGGCGATTGATGTCAGGCCGGTTGCCGGCGTTTCCCGGGTTTCCCGGGCGATTGATCTCCGGCTTTCCGCCCGGGGCCGGCGAGGGGCGGGTCGTGGGGCGCTCGACGGACGGACGCGTCGCTGGCCTGGTTTCCGGGCGCGCGGAGGGTTTGGTCTCAGGGCGCGCAGCGGGGCGCGTCGCGGGTTGCGGCGATGGGCGGGCGGACGGGCGCTGGATTTTCGATCCGGTCGCTGGACTGCGCGGGGCGGAAAATCCGCCGCCGCCGCCACCGGAGGGACGGCTGACGGATGGACGGCTGGCCGCTGAGGCTCTGCCACCACCGCCACCGCCACCGCCACCACCGCGTCCGGGATTGCGGCGGGCGTCGGCGTCTGTAATGGTGAAGATGCCCAGCAGGGCGGCTGTAAATGTAAAGATAGGTTTCATGGTATGATGGGTGTTTGGTTGACTATTTGGCGGCGGGTTCCGGGGCCTGGCGCACGACTCTCAGCTCGGTGTCGGGCTGACTCTCCCCGTTGATCAGGCGGTCCTTGGCGGACCAGGTGAACGTATCGTCGCTGGTGAAAACCACGCGCTGATTGGCACTCATGGATTCGCCTTCAGCCGTAGTGCCCTCCGTGCGGATCTGCCAGCCGTTCTCAGTCGGAGTCCAGTCAGCTTTGGCAAAGCCACCTTCCTCGTCAAACATCCAGGCGGTGATGGTCTTGCGCGCGGCATCCCAGCCCACGCGGATCGTGGTGGTCAGCGGCGTGGCGTCGGGTTTCGTGCTCAGCATCTTGCCGGCGAGATAGTTGCCGGATTCGTGCCAGCCGATGGCGAGATCGAGCCGCACCTCGCCCTTCTGGCTGGTCCAGTCACCTTTCATGCTGTCCGCCAGGTCGGCGAGCTGACCCGTGGCATCCGTAGCGTCAGCGAGCGACCGGGTGCTGGCGATCTGCCAGGCACCGGCGGCGTTTTTCTTGATGACGGCCGTGTAAGCGGAGGAACGCGCCGGCTCGTCATCGCCGGGGGGCGTGAAATGGATGGTGCCGTCCTCAATGGCGAGGTCCGGCGCGACGAGGCGGACGGAATCCACTTCGATGGCGACGGACGGAGCGTCCGGTGCTTTGAGGATGTCTTCGTAGTGCGCCTGGATTTCCGCGCGGCCGGAAATAATTTCCTCCGCTTTCAGGTCGGACATTTCCCCGGCCTCAGTGAAGAGGGCCGCAATGGCGGCGGCATCCTTCTTGTTGAAGGCGATGACAAAATCCGCGGCGGCCTGCTGGAGGCCGGCGATTTCGGGAGACGTGGCGTCGGCAGCGTCAGCAGGGGCTGCGGCGGCTGCGGTGGAGGCGACTTTGGGTTCCTGCGCGTGCAGGGCCACGGTGAGGCCGGTGAGAATGGCCAGAGTGATGTGTTTCATGTTTGTGTGTGGGGTGGTGTGGAATAGAACGACTGACCGTGGGGGGAGCCGGAGGTTATCGACTTACTTGCCTGATTTCGAGCCTGTTTTTGTGGGGAACAGAAACTTAACGGTGAATCGCAGCGTGTCCTCCACAACACCGGGTTCGCCGGCGAAGTCGTGCTCATACTGAACGCTGAACTGAACCGGCTGGTTGCCTAACTTTGTCATTTTGGCGAATTTCATGCCCAGCGGCAGGCTGGCCCAGCGGTCGGATTCCCAGTCGTAGGTGAAATTCATTTCAGAAGTCCCGCATGAAGACGCGGAAGCCTGCTTTGAGCCAATTGTTTTGCCACTCCTTTGATTCGAGGCGTGAAAAGAGGAGTTTTCCGGCGTCCATGAGGCGGGCGAGGGCTTCGTTTTTGACTCGGGGGACATAGCCAAGGTGGTGGCCGGCTTCATCGCAGATCATGATGGCGAGCGGATCGTGCGG
>JANNVM010001330.1:0-12542 GCA_031414455.1 Verrucomicrobiota bacterium | reverse complement strand
ACATGGGCTTCGCGCTGGGGGCCGCGGATTACCTCACCAAGCCCATCGACTGGCCGCGCCTGACCGCGGCGCTGCGGAAATTCCGCCGGGACTCCGGCCCTCACAGCGTGCTTGTCGTCGAGGATGATCCGAACACCCGGGACATGCTCCGCCGCGGCATGGAAAAAGACGGCTGGACCGTCACCGAAGCCGCCAACGGCAAACTCGGCCTCGCCGCCCTGACCGATCCCCCGCCCGCGCTGATCCTCCTGGATTTGATGATGCCGGAAATGGACGGCTTCACCTTCATGGAGGAACTGCGCGCCCGCCCCGGCTGCCGCAGCATTCCCGTCATTGTCATCACCGCCAAAGACCTCACCGAAGACGACCGCCGCCGCCTCAACGGCGAAGTCGCCCGCATTCTCCAAAAAGGCGCTACCTCTACCAGCGACCTCCTCTCCGAAATTCGCTCCCTGATTCCAGCTCAACCCTGACAACAATTATATGCCCGCCATCCTCCTCGTTGAAGACAATGAACTGAACCGCGACATGCTCTCGCGCCGCCTCGAACGCAAAGGCTATAACGTCGCCATCGCCGTGGACGGCAAGCAGGCCGTGGACATGGCGGCGGCCACGCTGTACGATCTCATCCTCATGGACATGAGCCTGCCGGTGATGGACGGCTGGGAGGCTACTCGCCAAATCCGCGCCGTCGGAAATAAAGTGCCGATCATCGCGCTGACGGCGCACGCGATGGACGGCGATGAACAGAAGGCCCGGGCCGCCGGCTGCGATGACTATGACACCAAGCCCGTCGAACTGCCGCGGCTGCTCGGGAAAATCGAATCTCTTCTGAAAGCATAACTCCATGAGCATACTCCACCGCCGTAAGAAGAATCCCCGGCTGCTTCTCAGGATCGCCGCCGCCGCCCTGCTGGCTCCGGTATTCTCCCCGGCGCGGGCGGCCCCGCCGAACCGGGTCCTCCAACTCACCGATGGAAAGAGTTATCTGGAACTGCCGGCCGGGATCTTTGATTCATTGACGGAGGCCACAGTCGAAGGCTGGGTGAAATGGGAACGGCTCAGACTCACCGACCGGTTCTTTGATTTTGGCGACAAGAACCATGAGATCTACGTCCGCAGTGACGGGCCACAGTTGAACTTTCTGATCACGGATCCCGGCGGCAGCCGGCACCGGGTGGAGGTCGCCGGCATCCTGAAGACCGGTGAGTGGATGCACCTGGCTGCCGTAAGCGGACCCGGCGGGGCGAAGCTTTATTGCAACGGCGTGCTGGCGGGCACCCATGCCAGCACCGCCAGCTTCTCCGGGCTGAAAGGAACCCACAACTACCTCGGCAAGTCGAATTACAGTTCAAGGGATCCCTCTTCACAGGGGGCGATGGACGAGGTCAGGGTCTGGAATCACGCGCGCACCGCGGAGCAAATCCGCGCAGGCATGTTCAAGACTCTCAGCGGCGCGGAGAAGGGACTGGCGGGCTATTGGAACTTCGATGACGGCACGGCGGCGGACCTCTCGCCGGGCAAACACGACGGCGTGCCCGCGGGCAAACCGCTGTTCCCGGAAGAAGCGCTTCCGAAGGCCGGCGAACTGCGCACGCTGAAGCTGGCGTCCCTGGCCGGCAGGATCACCGGACCGGATGGTGCCGGGGCGGAAATCGACGTAGTCATTCGGGAGGGATCGCGGCGGCTCGCCCGGCTGCGCACAGACAAAAACGGCGAGTACCGCGCCAGCGTGGTTTCCGGAACCGAAGCGATCAGCGTGGAAGTCCTGACAGGTAAGGCCGGCGCCGTGCAGCCGGGGATTCGCCTGAAGCCCGGAGAGGAGAAGCGGGTGGATCTCGTGCTGCAGCCGTCGCAGCTCGCCGGCCGTTTGCTGACCACGGAGAACAAACCGCTGCCGGACCTCACCGTGGAATTGCTCCAGTCGAAAGACGACACGGAGGCGCTGGCGACTCAGACGAGCAAAGCCGGCGGGGAGTTCGATTTCGGGGGCCGTTTGCCGGGCGGGTATTTGTTGCGGGCGGTGACGCCCGGCGGTCGGATGTTCTATGAGGACGGGAAGACGCTGGAGATGAAGGAGGGCACGGTTCTGACAGATGTGGAATTCAAAATCCCCGCTGCACCGGCACCCGTCGCGGCCGGCGCGGCGGTGCCGTTGCCCGGCAAAGTGCTGCATTGCCCGGGCAGCGGAAGTTTCGTCGAATTGCCTGACAATATGTTTACCGGGCTCAAGGAGGCCACGATCGAGGCATGGGTGCGCTGGGAAAGCTACGGCAACAACGCGCGGCCGTGGGATTTTGGCGGAGCTGGCCGCCACACCTATCTCACGCCTGGTGATGGCCCCGGCCGGCTGCTCTTCCGGATCGACGGTGCCGATGAAGAAAAGCGCCGGGTGGAGGTTTCGGGAATGCCCCGTCTCCGCGAATGGGTGCACATTGCCGCCGTGACCGGCAAGGGAGGCATCCGGCTCTACTTCAACGGCAACCTCGTCGCTGCTGATCCCTATTCAGGAAGTCTGGGGGTGCTGGGCATGGAGAAGAATTATCTGGGCCGGCCGGCGGAATCGGCGGCGAACGGCTTCGCGGGAGACCTCGATGAAGTGCGCGTGTGGAAAACCGCACGGACCGCCGAACAGATCCGGCAGAACCTGACAAAGCCGCTGACCGGCGCGGAACCAGGACTGCTGGCACTGTGGAATTTCGACGACCCCGCGGAGCCGGGACACGATGCCTCACCGAACGGGCATCACGGCACGCTCGCCGGCGGGGCAAGTGCCTCCGATGGGCAGGTTTTGGCTAACAATTCGCCTGCACCCGCCAAAGGGGCGGAGGGAAACCGCGTGCTCGATCTCGACGGCAGCGGCGACTGGGTGCGGATCGCGCCGGAGGGATTTTCGAAAATGGAGCAGGCGACCATTGAGGGGTGGGTGAAGTGGCGGCGCTTCCGCAGTTCAGCACGGGTCTTCGACTTTGGGTCCTACCGCCGCGAAATGTATCTGGGCGCCTCCAGTTCCACTTCCAGTTCCCCAACGGCGACGCTGAAATTCCTCGCCGTGGACGCGTCAGGGAACCGTTTTCGCGCAGAGGCGGCTGATGCCTTCCGGTTGAACGAGTGGACGCATGTGGCGGCGGTGACCGGACCGGGAGGCGTCCGCATTTATAGGAATGGCGTGCTGGTGGCCACCCACGCCCACCCGGGAAGCTTTTCGTCCGTGGGAGCAGAAAACTTTTACCTCGGGCGCGAGAACTATGAGGTGGAGTCGGAAGGCCCGCTCGACGGGCAGCTCGACGAAGTGCGCGTTTGGTCCGTCATGCGGACGGAGGAGGAAATCCGGGCAAACATGTTGATGCGCCTGAAGGGCTCCGAGCCAGGGCTGGCCGCGCACTGGAATTTTGACGATGGCACGGCGGACGACCGTTCGCCGGGCGGTCACAGTGGAACCATCTTTGGAAACCCGCGGTTCGTGGATGAAGCATTTCCAGTCCCGGGTGCGGCAACCGTTGCGGCCTCCACCCCGTCAGCAGTTCGTCCGCCAGGAGACGCCGGCAATCAAGTCCTGGAACTCGACGGTGATGGCAGTTACGTCCAACTGCCTGCAAACATCTTCAATACCCTGACGGAAGCCACCGTCGAGGGATGGATGAAGTGGGAGGAACTGGGCAGCTACCGTCGGTTCTTCGATTTTGGAGCCAAGGGGCGGGAAATGTATGTTTCACTCGGAGACCCGGGCAGCACGCTGAAATTCCTGATCGTTGACAAGCAGGGCGAACGGCAGCGGCTGGAAGTGAAGGAAGCACTCGCGGCTGGCCAGTGGTATCACATCGCGGCGGTGACTGGCCCCGGGGGGGTGAAGCTGTATTTAAATGGCGTGCTGGTGGCGACGAATCCGTACGAGGGGAGCTTTGCGGCCCTCGGAGGCGATAACAACGTGCTGGGCAATGAAAACGAAAAACCCGGCGCGCGATGGACGCACGGGCAGATGGACGAAATCCGCGTCTGGAATTCAGCCAGAACCGCGGAGCAGATCCGCGAGTCGATGGCGAAGCGCCTGACGGGCAGCGAGCCCGGGCTGGTGGGGCTGTGGAGTTTCGACGATCCCGCCAGTCCGGGGCGCGATGTTTCGCCGAATCATCACGATGGGAAATTGACGGGCAATGCGCGCACCGGCGATTCGTCTGCCGGCAGTGCGGCGGCACCGTCCATCGCCGGAGCCGGAAAGAGTGCACCGCCATTCGCAGGAAAATCCAATCGCGTGCTCCAGCTCGACGGTCAGTCCAGCTATGTCAAACTACCGGTGAACCTCCTGGACGACCTGAACGAAATCACCGTGGAAGGCTGGGTCCAATGGGAAAGCTTCGGAACTGCCACGCGGTTCTTTGATTTTGGAAACGCCCAGCGGCAGTTGAACGTCTCCAGTGGAATCAAAAATGGCGATTTGCATCTGGTCGTCCAGGGGGTGCCAACGGTGGCCGAGACACGCGTTCCCGATGCCCTTCCGCCTAAGGAATGGTGCCATATTGCTGCCGTCGCGGACCAAGCGGGGATGCGTTGCTATCTCAACGGCGTGTTGGTAGGAACCAACGACTACGCCGGACCTTTCTTCGGCCGGGAAGGAATACGACATTCATTCCTGGGGCAATCGGTGAACCTTTCACAAGCGATGCATGGCGGGCTGGACGAGGTGCGGGTCTGGAAAGTCGCGCGCACCGTGGAGGAGATCAGGGACAATTTCATGAAACAACTGACCGGCAGCGAGCCGGGGCTGGTGGGGCTGTGGAATTTTGACGACCCGGCCAATCCGGGCCGCGATGCGTCGCCGAATCATCACGACGGGAAGGTGACGGGCAATGCGCGCACGGGTGAAGCCACTGTCGGTGGCGCGACGACAGTGAAGGCGAGGCCGGGCGGAAAGGATGCGCTCGTGCTGGATGCGGTGAACGCCGGCATCAAGTCGCAATCCGGGTGGTTCGCGGATGTGAGCGACAACTTCACGATGGAGTTCTGGGCGCTTCCCACGCTGACTCGCGGCGCAGGAACCTGGGGCGCCGAAGGCCAGCGTTTCGTCCTGCTTCCGAGTCATGGGGAGGATCTGGGCGGCGATCCGCACGCGGGTGCCGGCGTGTCGCTGGGCACCAACGGGGTGGCGGTGTTCGAGCACGCCACCAACTACCTGCCGCGGGTGGCGGATGTGCAGACGACCATCACCGACTGGGTGCATGTGGCGGTGGTGTATCGCGACAAGACCCCCGCGATCTATCTCAACGGCACGCTCGCCGGCGCCGGCCCGCGCAGTCAGCGCACGGTGCATCCAAGCCTGTGGAGTGCCCCATCCGTCGGTAAATTCGCCGGTGCCATGGATGATGTGCGCATCTGGAGCGTGCCGCTCACCGAGGAGCAGATTCGCGCGAACCTCACTTCGCCCATCACCGGCAACGAGCCGGGGCTGCTGGGCTGGTGGAATTTCGACGACTCGGCGAACCGCGGCCGCGACGCGTCGCCGCACGGGCGGCAGGTGACGGTGACCGCGGGCACCACGTCAGATGCCGGGACCAGCGCGGGGACGGCCACGGTTTCGGGCCGGATCACGGATGCCGCGGGCAAGCCGGCGCCGGAAATAGGAGTTAGGATCATGCAGGGCGATGCCATGGTGAAATCAGGGAAGTCAGGCGTGGACGGATCGTGGTTTATTCCGCTCGCGGTGAACGGGAGACCCTATCGCATCGAGGCCGTGTCCGGAAAACTCGAGGGATCGACCGGCGAGCAAATACTCGCACCGGGGCCCAACAAGTTCGATCTGGAACTGCGCGACACGCTGCGCATTTCCGGGACCATCACCGCCGAGGATGATAAGCCGCGGAGCGGAGTCCGCGTGGATGCCGTGCGGGCGGAGGAAGAGGAAGTCGTGGACAGCGCGGTCACGAATGCGGACGGACGGTTTACTTTTCGCAAACTCCCGGACGGGGACTACCAGCTGCGGGCCGCGAGCCAGACGGGACCGGTGATGGCGGAAGGCGGGAAAGTCTATCACGTGACGTCGGCCGCACCGGTGGCAGATCTGGTGCTGCGCCTTCCTGCCGGCGACGGGACTGCGCCCCCGCCGGTGGCATCGGAAAACCACACGCTCAAACTCGATGGCGGCCATGTGGAATTGCCCGTGGTGGCGGGCCGCGATCTCACCAGTTGCACCATCGAAGCCTGGGTCCGGTTCAAGCATGTCGATGCCAAGCAGGCTGTGATCAGTTTCGGCGAGACTAACAGGGATCTTTTTATCGCTATCCCCGGCGGCAGTCCAGACCTGCAGTTCGGAGTTCGCAGTGCCGACGGAGCTGTCTTCTCCAGCCTTGATGCCCGCGGGGTGCTGGTTGCGGACCAGTGGAGTCATGTGGCGGTGACGGTCAGTCGCAGCGGATCGAGGCTCTATTTGAATGGCACGCTGGCGGGGAGCATGGACGGATCCAACAGCTTCACCGCGCAGCCCCGCACCGGTCCGTTCTTCCTTGGCCGGTGGAAAGGCGGCACCGGAAGTTCCAGGGCGGCCATGGAAATGGATGAGGTCAGGCTGTGGGCCGGCGAGCGCACGGAGGCGGACATTCGGGCGGCGATGTTTCAGCGATTGAGCGGGCGCGAGGCAGGACTGGCGGCACTGTGGAGCTTTGACGATCCGGCCAGTCCAGGGCGCGATCTTTCACCGAATGGATTCGACGGCAAACTGGTGGCCGCCGCCAGCACTCCGGCGGGATCGGTGCCGGCTTCGCCCGATGGAGTCGCCCAGTGGGCAACCCTTTCCGGCGTGACCAAAGACGCAGACAGCCGTGCCTTGAGGGGGGTTCAGGTTCGACTGGTGAGGGGGGCGGAAAGCAAGGAGGTCCAGAGCGACGCCCGCGGGCATTTTTCCTTCCTCGTCGCGGCCTCGGCGGAACCGTGGCAGGTGAGCGCCGTCCATGGCGACCTCTCGGCGAAGCCACAGGAGGTGGTGCTGGCACGCGATCAGTCAATACAGTCCGATCTCGCGCTGCGCGATGCCGCCATGCTCTCCGGCCGCGTTCTCGCTCCGGATGATTCGGCGCTGCCCACCGTCGTGGTGCAGGCGGTGCCAGTGGTTGCCGCTGACGGCGCCGCGGATTCCACTCCGGGGCTGCTCGCGGAACTCTACAATCGCTCCGGCCTGACCAGCCTGCCGGAAATTCCGGTGTCCGAAGTACCGGACCTCGTTCGCGTCGATCCGAAAATCGACTTCCCCCTGGCCAGGAACAGTATTGCCGACACTAAATTCGCGGACCGGCTCTATGTTCGCTGGAGCGGCTCGATTCAAATCGACTCCGCGGGCGAACACACCTTTTTCCTCGCCGCCAATGATGGCGGACGTCTCACGATCGACGGGAAGGAAGTGGTCGCGTCCGCGACCACCGCCAATTCCACCCTGGATGAGATTGAGAAATCCGGAGTCGTCACACTGACGCCGGGCGGGCACGACATCATGGTCGAACTCTACAATCGCCTGGGCCGGGAAGGGTGCCGGCTCTTATGGTCGGCCGGCGGCGGCGAAAAAGCAGTCATCCCCGACTCCGCTTTCTCTCACCGGCCGCACGGTATTTCAACCCTAACAACGATTACCAACTTCCGGGGCAAGTTTCGTTTTCCACGCCTTGCCCCCGGCGCTTATACACTGCACGCGCAGATCCCGGGGGGCGGGACTGCATGGGACGGAGGAAAAACCGTTTCCGTCGAGCGCGATAAAACAGTCACCGGCATTGATTTCAGGATTTCGCCTTACAAGAAAGGCTGGTGGACGAATTACTCCCACACGGACGGTCTGGCCGATGATAACGTGCAATGCGTGTTGCAGGCGTCCGACCGGGCCATGTGGTTCGGCTGCAACGGCGGCGTCTCGCGTTTCGACGGCGTGCAGTTCACAAGCCTAACGACACTCGACGGCCTGCCCGACGCGAGGGTTTACGCCATCGCGGAGGCGGACGACGGGTCATTCCTGTTCCGAACTAACAACGGTCTGTGGCGGTATCAGCCAAAGGCCGCGGGGGAGAAACTGCACACCTTCAGCTTCGGCCAGGGCAATGACCGCTCGAAGGTCATTCCCGTGGAAAGCTCGAGGCTGAAGAAAACCGGCGGGTTCTATGGACTGAAAGCGGACACGGGAGACGAGACTGTTCCCCTGCCCACATTTGGCGGGCTGACGCAGGACCGTACCGGCCGGGTCTGGTTGGCGGGAAGGCGGGAATTGTGGCGGTCAGAGCCTGGGGCCGGGAATTCCGGCGGCGTGACTTTCAGGCAGGTCACCCGCAAGCAGAAGGTCCCGGTCACGAAGGAGCGCGGACCCTCCGGTCATCGCGGCGTGCTGCGGGGAGCGGCGACGATCGCTCCGGTGGAAAACCCGGCACTAACCGGTCCCGGGCCTAACCGCGCGCTCATCCTCGACGGCAAAGACAGCTTTGTGGAACTGCCCGATAACCTCTTCGACAATCTGAACGAAGCCACCATCGAGGCATGGGTGAAGTGGGAGTCGTTTGGCAACGACGCCCGGCCGTGGGATTTCGGAGGCGCAGGGAGTCACACCTATCTGACTCCCGGCACGGCGCCAGGCAGGCTGCTCCTTCGCCTCGACGGCGCGGGAACGGAACGTATCCGAATCGAATCAGCCGGAAAGCCGGCCCTCAATGAGTGGGTGCATGTCGCGATGGTGACCGGCACCGGGGGCGTGAATTTGTATTACAATGGCCAGTCCGCCGGCTCCGACCCGTATGCCGGAAGCCTCGCGGCCATCGGAAAATTGAACAACTACCTCGGCCGACCAACCGAAGAGGGAAGGAACGGGCTGAAGGGATCACTGGATGAAGTCCGCGTCTGGAAAACCCGTCGCACCGAGGAGGAAATCCGCGGGAACATGGGCCGGCGCATCGAGGGGAACGAACCCGGGCTGCTCGCGCTGTGGAATTTTGACGATGAGAGCGTGGAAGAGGAGCGGGAGGTGACGTTCACGGCTGAAAAAGACATTACTGCGCTGTTCGTTGACACGGGCGGGATGGTGTGGCTCGGCATGGCTGACAGTGTGGCGCGTTTCGACGGAAAGGAACTCACGACGTTCACCGGCAAGGACGGCATGGCCGCGGGAGCCGTGACCGCCATTCATCAATCGGCGGATGGCGCGATGTGGTTTGGCACCGAAGGCCATGGAGTCTCCCGTTATCTGCCTTCGACCGCCACTGCCGTCGCGGATGCGGCCGCAGCGCCGCCCGGTGCGGCGCCGGCGTCCGCATGGACCACTCTTACGATGAAGGACGGCCTGATTGACAACCGGATCCGCCGCATTGCCTCGGACGCGCGCGGGATCGTCTGGTTCGCCGCTTCCGATGACAACAGCTTCGGAGGTGAAATCCTGACGGGTCTCTCCCGCTACGACGGCAAGTCGTTTATCAATTTCACCGTGGCAGACGGACTGGCCAGCGAAGTTGTTTACGCGCTTCACCTCGACAGCCATGGCGGCGTCTGGGCAGGGACGATGAACGGAGTGTCCCATTACGACGATCAGTCCATGATCACCTACGATTTTCAGGACGGTCTCGACGATGGCGCCATCAAGAACCTGACATCGACCGCCGACGGCAGCATCTGGATTCAAGCGGGTGAAAACCCCGGCAAGCTCTCGCGCTTCGATGGGCAGAAACTCTTCAAAGTGACCAGAGATGACGGCCTTCCCGGCACCGATATTACCAGTCTCTATGTGGATCGCGACGGGGCGCTCCTTGTGGGAGACCAAACGGCCGCGATTGGCCGATTCGATCCCGCAGCACACAAGGGCGGGAGCCCGCGATTCGAGCCGCTGCCGGAATCCGGCCCGGTCCGCTCAATGGCGCGTTCCAGCACGGGCGACTTGTGGATCGGCATCGCAAAAGGGGTTTCCATTCTCGGCGAGCCGGATGCGGGAAAGGAAATCGGATACACTCAGTTCATCCGGGCCGGGACCGACGGCACCCTGTGGTTCGATGCCCAGGCACCCGACGGGAACCGGCAAAGCATCTGGCGTCACGACGGCTCCGGGTTCAAGGAGTTTACCGGGGGCCTGCCGGCCCGGGGAACTTCTGACATCCGCGGCATTGAATGGCATAACGACTCCCTCGTGGTGGCCACTATGAATGGCGCCCTGCGATTCGAGGGCGACAAATTTGTACCGTGGCCGCCGGACCAGTTGCGACTGCAACAGCTCCGGTGCTTCGATGTGAACCGGGACTCCGCCGGCCGCCTTTGGCTGGGCACCGCCGAGGGCGCGCAGTTCACCGACGGCATCGCATGGGGCAAAATCGATACGCTCGACCACCTGCCGGAAAACTCGGTAAACCGGGTGCACGTCGCCGCTGACGGCAGCGTCTGGCTGGGAACCTGGTTCAAGGGTGTCACCCGCTATCGACCCCAAAGTCTGACTCCCCGCGCGCCGGCCCTAACGGTGAAGACCGACCGCGAGTTCATCGAACCGGCGCTGTTGCCGTCCGTGGAGAAAGGCCAGCGGGTCACTTTCAAATGCGATGTCGTGGACCTCTACACGCGCGTGGAGAAACGGCAGTTCCGCTGGCAGTTCTTCCGCGGCTCACGCTCTGAAGAGGAACTGAAGACCGGCTGGCAAAAGCCGGAGAAATCCACCGGGGTGGAACCGGCATTCGCCGAACCAGGCGACTGGACGGTGGCCGTGCAATACATTGACCGCGATCTGAATTACTCGCCGCCTGCCTTCGCAAAGTTGAAAGTCGTCCTGCCATGGCAGGCCAATCCGGCGATCATGGTACCGGCCGGCGCCGGCGTCGCCGGGCTGCTCGGCTGGGCCTTCATCGCAAGGGTCATGTATCTGCGCAAACGCCGCGAGGCCGAACGTCTGCGGGAGAAACTTCTCCAGGAGGAACACGCCGCCCGGCAGGCCGCCGAACGGGCCCGCACGGAAATCGAAGCGAAGAATATTCAACTCGAGGAAGCCCGCCGGGCCGCCGACGAAGCCAGTCAGGCCAAGAGCACATTCCTCGCGAACATGAGCCATGAGCTGCGCACGCCGATGAATGCCATCATCGGCTATAGCGAGATGCTCCAGGAGGAGGCCCAGGACGTGGGCGATACCGCCTACCTTCCCGACCTCCAGAAAATCCACGGCGCCGGTAAACACCTGCTCTCGCTCATCAACGACATCCTCGACCTCTCCAAGATCGAGGCCGGCAAGATGACGCTCTTCCTTGAGGAATTCGACGTCGCGAAAATGGTGAATGAAGTCGCCGCCACCGTGCAGCCGCTGGTGACGAAGAATGGCAACCGCCTCACCGTCGAATGTGCTCCCGGCATCGGAATGATGAAAGCAGACGTCACCAAAGTCCGGCAGACGCTGTTTAATCTGCTGAGCAATGCGAGCAAGTTCACGGAGAAGGGGACGATCAAGCTGGAAGTCAGAAGTCAGAAGTCGGAAGTCAGAAGCCCCGACTCTGGCATCGCACTGGCGACCTCCGACCTCGGGCCTCCGACCTCTGTCCTCTTCCGCGTCTCCGACACCGGCATCGGCATGACCCCGGAGCAGATGGGGCGGCTCTTCATGGCGTTCGAGCAGGCGGATGCGTCCACCACGAAGAAATTCGGCGGGACCGGTCTCGGGCTGGCCATCAGCAAAAAGTTCTGCCAAATGATGGGCGGCGACATCACCGTCGAGAGCGAACCCGGCACGGGAACCGCCTTCACCGTCACGCTGCCGGTCGCCGTGGACGAACAGCGGGATGCCTCCGCAGAATCCGGGCCCGCATCCCGCATCCCGCATCCCGCATCCCCTCACGGCACCGTTCTCGTCATCGATGATGATGCCAATGTCCGCGACATCATGGAGCGCACCCTCACCAAAGACGGCTATCATGTCGTCACCGCGAATGATGGAGCACGGGGCCTGACACTTGCAAAGGAACTCATCCCGGCGGTCATCACGCTGGATGTGATGATGCCCGGCATGGACGGCTGGGCCGTGCTGGCGGCGCTCAAGGCCGACGCCGCCACTGCGGACATCCCGGTCGTCATGATGACCATTGTGGATGACCGGAACATGGGCTTCGCGCTCGGGGCCGACGATTATTTCACCAAGCCCATCGACTGGCAGCGGCTCGCCGGCGTGCTGCACAAACACCGCCGGACGGACGGCCCCCACACGGTGCTGATCGTGGAGGACGACCCGAACACCCGCGACATGCTGCGCCGGGGCATGGAGAAGGACGGCTGGACCACCGTGGAAGCGGAGAACGGACGAATCGGACTTGAACGCCTGGCCGGCGGCATTCCCGCACTGATCCTGCTGGACCTGATGATGCCGGAAATGGATGGATTCGAGTTCATGCAGGAACTCCGGAAACGGGAGGACTGCGGGACGGTGCCGGTCATCGTCATTACCGCGATGGATTTGACCGCTGCCGATCATGAGCGGCTGAACGGCGAAGTGGCGCGCATCATCCAGAAGAGCCCCGCCGGCACGGAGCAGTTGCTGACCGAAGTGCGCAGTCTCCTCGCCCGCCATGCCG
>JANNVM010001329.1:0-24426 GCA_031414455.1 Verrucomicrobiota bacterium | reverse complement strand
CGACAGTTCCGTGCCGATCCTTTTTCTCTCGGCCAAAAACGAGGAGATAGACGTCGTTGTGGGACTGGAACTCGGTGCCGACGACTTCATCCGCAAGCCGTTCGGCAAACGCGAACTCCTCGCCCGCGTCCGGTCTGCCCTCCGCCGCCGGGTGGCGCGAAAAGGTCAGGCATCGTCCTTCACTCTGCACGATCTGACCGTCTTTCCTGACGAACTGCGCGCGGCCCGCGGCCCGCACAGCATCGAACTCACGCCGCGCGAAGCCGCCATGCTCCGCCTCCTCCATGAGCACGCCGGGTGCCCCGTCCACCGCGATACCTTCCTAGACCGCTGCTGGGGCCTCGACTACTTCCCGGAGAGCCGTACGCTCGATCAGCACATCGCCCAACTCCGCCGCAAGATCGAGCCCGACCCCGCCGTGCCCGTGATTATAGAAACCGTCCGCGGCATCGGCTATCGCTACCGGGCGGCGGAGTGAAGCAGGGCGGTTTTCTCTTGGGGAGACGCTGATTTAGTCTCCGCGATCGGCAAAGTAGAGCGAGTGTGGCTTCCAGCCCACTCGCTTTGGCACACGATGATCCGGGAACGGCACGGACGAAAGCGACTGGGCTGGAAGCCACAGTCGCTCTACTCTCGCCCGGCGATTTAATCAGCGTCTCTTTAACAGACGGAACTTGCCGATTGTCAGAGTCAGGACACAATGCCGTCGCCATGAAAAAGCTGCTCGTCCCCTCCCTTACGCTTGCTGCCGGTTTCGCCGCCGGATGGTTCCTTCCGAAAAGTCAGCCTCCCCCTGCCGCCGCTGCTGCAGCCGCGGTCGCCAGTCAGCCGGCGGATGCGGCGTTGCCATTGCCTGGCATAGCAGCCGCCGTGCCTGACAAATCACCGGAGGGCAAAGCCGCCGCTGCCAAAGCCAGCCTGACGGCGTGCCGCGATTTGTTGAAGACGGAAAGGAATCCCGCCCGGGCGAGCGTGAAAATCCTGACGATGCTCGACAGCATGGACGCGGCGGCCATCACGGCGCTGGCGGGGGAATTGAGCAACACGGCGAGCGGGTGGACCGATCCCCGGTCCGGCATCTTATTGCAACTGGCGTATGGAAAACTAGCCGAACTGGAGCCGGCCAAAGCCTTGGAGGCCGCGATGAAGACCAAAGACATGTGGAGCCGGGTCACCGCCACGAATGCGGTCCTGGAGCAAATGGCCCGCACAAATCCTGCCGCCGCCGTGGCCGCCGCAGAGAAGTTTCCGCCCGGCTTCCTGCGCCGCGGTCTGGTGGCCAATCTCGCCTCGACCCTGGCACAAACCGATGGCCCGGCGGCCGTGGCCATTCTCCAGAGAATGAAAGTGCCGCCGAACGACTGGGCGTGGAGCCAGCTTTATGGATCGTGGGCGATCCACGATCCGGCCTCTGCGGCGGCACAACTGCTGACGATGCCGCGGCGGGCGGCGCTAAACAACGTGGACAGCCTGGCGGCGGCGTGGGCCAAACGCGATCCCAGCGCGGCCATGTCATGGGCTCAGGGACTGACAGATCCGGCGCTCCGTTCCTCCGCGCTGCGGAATACCATCAGCACCATCGCGCAAAGTGACCCGGCCCGGGCCACGGCGCTGGCCATGGCCCGTCCGGCCGGGGAGCGCCGCAATTTAATGACCGGCATTGCCGGCAGCATGGCCGATACGGATGGCCCGGGAGCCATCGCATGGGCGCAGGGCCTCACAGATCCCGGGGAACGCCAGCGCTGTCTCGCCGCCGTGGCCAGTTCCTCAGGCAGCAGCGACATTTCCACAGCCCAGACAGCGGCCATGCTCCTGCCCCCCGGTGCCGTGCGAAATGAGACCCTGCAGGACGTCGCCCGAATGCTCGGCTGGAATGACCCGCAGGCTGGCAAGGACTGGCTGCTGACGCTGAAACCAAACGAGCAGGCGCTGGTGATGCGTGGCATCGTCGGACCACTGGCTGAAGTGGATGAAGAGGCTGCGGAGAAACTGGCGTCCGGTCTCCCGCCCTCCGGGGACAACGGCTGGGCGTGGAGGAATATCGCCTCCGGCAAGGCCCTCAAGGATCCGCAGGCCGCCCTGACATGGTCCGGAACTCTGGAGACGGAACAGGCGCGGCTGGCGGCCACCGCTTCCATCTTTGAGCAATGGGCCAGCCATTCGCCTGACAATGCCGCCACCGCGCTCGGCAGCATCAGCGACGCCAATCTGCGGCGCACCGCGACGGAGCAACTTGCCGGAACGTGGGCGCGCCGCTCCCCGACCGAAGCCACTCAGTGGGCTGAAAGCCTCACCGGCGAGGACCGCATTACCGCGCTTTCCGCCGTCTGGAATGCCAGCGCCAATGACGATCCCAAAGCCGCCGGTGCCAGCCTCGCCACAGCGGCCGCCGCGGCGGGCAGTGAAACCGCCACGGACAAGCTGGCCACATCCGCGGCTTCCATCGCCGGGGCGTGGTCCGGTCAGAGCCCGACCGATGCCGCGGCATGGGCCGGCACGCTGCCGGACGGAAAAATCCGGGAGAACGCCTATGGTCAGGTCGCCGGTGAATGGGCCCGTTATGATCCCGAAGCCGTCTCCGTGTGGATCAACGGTCTGCCGCACGACCGCTCGCGCGACGCCGCCATTGGCCAGCTTGTGGACCGCATCGCGAAGACCGACCCGGAGAGTGCGTTCACCTGGGCGACGTCTGTGGAGAACGGGGAAAAACAGGCGGAAGTACTGAAGTCCGCCGCCACGGCCTGGAAGGCGCTCAATCCCGAAGCGGCACGCGCTGCGGTGCAAAATGCGGATCTTCCGGAGGATGTGAGAGCGCGTTTGATGGAAGCGGTGCGGTAAGGGCCTCACACACTGCGGGCAAGAAACGCACTCACTGAGTGAAGCGTGCCGACGCAGCGCTGGTGCAGGCCGGTGCCAGGGTTGAGATTACCGCCAGCAGTGAGAGACTCCAGATCTTTGGTTAGTGAGTGCAGTTTCATCTGCACGAGAGCGGTGTGCATGCGATGGCGCAGCGCGCGGATTGCAGAGACGTCGGCATCACGCAGGGCGCTTGTGAGCGTCGCGGCATGGCTGGAAAACTCGGCGGCCAGCAATTCGAGAACGGCGCGGTATTTCTCCGGCTTGCTGCCGAAGATCGCGGCGAACTCGTCGAGCGACGGCTTGGCGGCGGGCGGACGGGCATGGGCGCGCAGCGCGGCAAAGAGTTGATCGGGCTCCACCGGTTTGAGGATCACGGCACACATGCCGGCGGCTTCGCAGGCCTCGCGCGCGGCGCTGCCCGCCTGTGCTGTCACCGCGATGATGGGAAGCCCTGGCCAGCGCGAAGTCATCATGCGGGCAACCTCTGCGCCGGTCATGTCAGGCAACTGGAGATCCAGGAGCACGGCATCGCAGCCGGACGCTTCCAGTGCCGCGATTCCCTCCGCGCCGGTCTCCGCGAAATCGAGCTGCGCGTGCGTTTCCTCCATGATGGCGGCCATGACATGGCGGTTGGAGGCAACGTCCTCCACGTAAAGCAGCCGCAGGCCTGACAAATCCGGAATGGCGTTTACCGCCGGCTGTTCGCGGCCCGGCTCCGCCACCGCGGCCGGCAGCGGCAGGGTAACGATGAAGGAGGTCCCCTGCCCCGCCTGACTCCGCACCGTGAGCGTGCCGCCCTGGCGTTCCACCAGTTCGCGGGCAATGCTGAGGCCCAGTCCGCTGCCGTCGAACTGCCGTCCGTCCGGGCGGCGCACCTGCTTAAACGGGACAAAGATGCGCGACTGCTCCTCCTCGGGTATGCCGACGCCAGTATCCTCGACCGCGAACTCAACGAAATTGTCAGGCAACGCGCGCACGGCGATGCTGACGTGGCCGTGATCGGTGAACTTGAGCGCGTTGGAAACGAGGTTGTTCAGGATCTGCATGAGCCGCACCGGATCACCCTGAACAGCGGCGGGCAGCGCGGGGTCCACTTCCAGTTCGAGACTCAAGTCCTTCTGCATGGCGACGGGACGATGTGTCAGAGCGAGATCATCCAGGTGCTGGCGCAGGGAAAAAGCCTGACACTCGAAGTCGAGCCCGCCGGCCTTGAGACGGGTGTAGTCGAGCGCGTCATTGAGCAGCGCCATGAGATTGCGCGTTGCGGTTCGCAGGGAGCGAAGAACCGGCTCCTGGTGTTTGCCGGGCTGATTACGCTCCAGCACCCGGATGAGGCCGGTGACGGAGTTCATCGGTGTGCGGATTTCATGACTCATCACGGCAAGGAATTCCTCTTTGAGGCGCGTGGCCTCTTCCGCCTCGCGCCGCGCGGCATCAAGACGCGTCACATCGTCGCGCACCTTCATCGCCATGTCATGGAAGGTGGCGGCAAGGCGGCCGAGTTCGTCATCACCCTGCGGCGGCAGGCCCGCGGTTTCCTGACCGGCCTCATAAGCGGCCATGGCTTCCGTGACGCGATGCAGCCGTGCCGCAAGCCAGCGGGAGAGCAGGGCGATCACAAAGATGCCCACCAGCGCCGCGATGCCGGTGGCGACGGCGGCTTTGTCGCGAGCAGCGGTCAGCAGTTTCAGCCAGTCTTCCGCCGGCACCGTGAACAAGGCCGTGATTTCCTCCGGCACCCCTGAGGCAAGCGGGAAGCGGGCGACAAAAGCGAGATCCTGCTCCTCTGTGCCGGGCGGCTTCTCTGAAACATACTTCCAGGGATTCCCGAGATCGCTGCCGAACGTCATCGCCTTGTCGGGATGAATCAAATAGTCGCCATTCGGACCCGACATCATGAGCCGCACCGCACTGCCGGGCATCTGTTCCAGTTCCCCGAGCAGACTGGTGACGTCCACATTGATGACGAGCACGCCGAAAACCGCGCCGCCCGCATCCAGCACTTTTATGGCGGCGCGCAAGGTGGGAATGTGGGGCTCCGTGACTTTGCCGTATTCCTGGTTCAGATTGATCGCAGAGACATAGACCTTATCAGGCGGCAGCAGGAGCGTCTCTTTGAAATAGTCGCGATCGCCCTTCTGCTGAAGGCGCTCCGGCGGCACCGACTCGATATGGCCCAGGTTGTTATCCAGCCGGACCACTTCGCGTCCGGAATCGGCCACTCCGATAAGACGCACCTGAAAGTAAGAGGGCTTGCCTTCGAGGAGCGCATGGAATTCGTCGCGCACGAGGCGGCTCCACAGTTCCTGATCGGGTGTGCTGCGGGTGCGCACAAATTCACGCACCACGGGCGTCCTCGAAAGATAGACCGCATCGCGCATCACCGCAGTGACGGCGGACTGAAGTTTCAGTTCCGCCGCCGCCGCATCGTGCCGCAGGTTTTCCTGCCAGGTCTGGATGAGCGACTCCCGTCCGCCCTGCCAGATCAGCCACCCGCACAGGAGCACCAGGCCGCCAAGGAGCAGCGACCACAGGAGTACGAATCGCGTGACGAGCGAGCGGCGCCAGGGAATGGTGGGTGCAGGCATGGCGGGGTGAGTAATCAGTAGTCGGTAATCAGTAATCAGTAATCAGTGTCTGCTGCAAGGATACTGACCACTGATTACCGATCACTGATTACTGATTTACCGATTACCGGCGCCCCGGCTTTTCTTTTGACAACCCCCACATCCCGATTACCGCCAACGTCCCGCGCGACGGCATCAAATGGCAGGGTAGCTCAGCGGTAGAGCAGGGGACTCATAAGCCCTTGGTCGGGAGTTCGATTCTCCCCCTTGCCACCATTTTTTCAGCCCCGGTCGTCCGGCTCGCCATCAGCGCCGAGCGGCACCACGCCAAAAAAGTCACCCAGCACCTGGCGATAGACCTCACGTTTGAAGTCGGGCAGCCAGCGCAGGTCGAAGTTCTTCGGCTCGATCCACCGGTGGCTGCGAAACTCCGGCTGCCTGGTGGCGATATTAAGAAGCGAGTCCGGTCCGTGGAAATGACAACGGAAGTAAATCTGCTGCTGACCGACGTATTTGCCGCGGCGGCGGTGGCGCTGGGGGAAGCGGTAGCGGTAGCCTCCGCGCTCCTCCAACACATCGTAGCTCTCAGGCAGGACGGAAATCTCCTCCCACAACTCCCTCGCCAGCGCTTCACGGGGAGTTTCACCGAAGTCACGGCCGCCCTGGGGGAACTGCCATGAATCGGCGAAGTCCTTCCGCTCGCAGATCAGCAGCTTGCCCTCATCATTCACCATGAGACAGGCAACGCAGGGACGGAATTTTTCGACGGGAGGATTGTTGGATTGGTCGGGCACGGCGATGCGTCTGACGAAACGCACGCGTCCCGAAGCGTCAACCCGTTTCCCCCCCGGCAAGTCCCACTTGTCGAAAATTCCGCCCCAGGTTAATAGCGCGTCCGTCGCGCTGCGACACGCTGCATCATGCCTAAGATTCTCATTCACTACCCCGACGGCACTACCGCCAAATTTGGCCTCAACGGGAAGGTCTTCACCATTGGCCGCGCGGAGAATAATGACATCGTGCTGCGGGACGGTGCCAGTTCCTCCTACCACGCGGTCCTCAAGCTCACGGATTGCGGTGACTTTGCACTTTCGGATCTGGAGTCCACCAATCACACCAGAGTGAACGGTCAGCGGGTTTCCACGCTGACGCTGATGAACGGCGACGTGATTCAGTTTGGCGATTCCCGCGCGGTGTATGAATCCGATGTCCCTGTGGAGGGACGCATGCGCGACGATTCGCAGACACAGATTTACGAGCAGCCCCGCCCGCCGGCGGCGGTCCCGCAGGTGCCAGTGATTGTGAATCAGCCGGTGCGGGCATCCGTTGCGCCTGTGCCCGCGCCGCCCGTTGTGCAGCCTTATGTGATTCAACGTCCTGTCTCTACGATGGGCCGCAGAAGTTCACAGGGGGACGGCTGCTTTGCCCTCATCGTGCTCGGATTTGTGCTGCCGGTCGTTTTCTTTGTTGGCCTCAGCGTTCGTCACTATCAGGACCAGAAAAAACAGTGGTTCTGGGATTATGTGAAGGACTTCATGCACAGCGACTAAACCGGCGGGCGGTCACACAGGAAGCTTCCAGCCGTCACGATACACCTTGCGAATGATGGCGTCGGCCTCCGGGCAGTTCTTTGCTTTCATGGTGGCGAAGTCCCATTCGATGCGTTTCTGAAACCGCACCGCGAGCAGGCCCACCAGCAAAGCCTCGGTGAACGGTGCCGAATACCAGAAGCCGCTTTTCGCATCCTCCGGTTTGCCGGCAATGGCCGCGCGCACCCACTCAAGGCGGTGGCCCGGCGAGCGAGGGATGGTCTTCGCCGGATACTTTGTTGTCGCATGCAGCGAGAGCGGAAAGATGCTGGGATTGCCCGCGTGGCTGCCGCCGAGGAGCCCGGCTTTGTCGCCCAGAAAGATGAGACCGTTGTCGCCAATGTTGCGGCCGGCTTCCAGACCGGTGATGTTTTGCGGAAGCTTGCCGCCGTCGTACCATTTCATGGTGACCGCGGGGCGATTGCCTTTGGCGGGAAAATGCCACGTGACGATACTCCATGAGGGAAAGGAATCATTGTTCGACGGACTGGTCTCCGCGTCCACCCAGTCAGGCGCGCCGAGATCGAGTGCGTAGAAGGCCGGGTCGGCATTGTGAACCGCCATGTCGCCGAGCGCCCCGCAGCCGAAATCCCAGAATCCGCGCCACTGCATCGGATGATAGTCACTGTGATAGGGCCGCATCGGAGCCGGACCGATCCACAAATCCCAGTCCACATTCGCCGGCACCGGCGGCGTGCCTTCCGGACGCGGTTTGCCCTGGGTTTTCCACCAGTTGCCAGGCCGGTCGCTCCAGACGTGGATTTCCTTGATCGTGCCGATAACCCCGCCGTCATAATATTCCTTCCAAAGCCTCAGGCCGTCGCCGGCGTGGCCGCCGTTGCCCATTTGCGTGACAACTTTCTTGCGCGCCGCGGTTTCGGCCATGAGTCGCGCTTCCTGAATCGTGTGGGCAAGGGGCTTCTCGACGTAGGCATGTTTGCCAAGATTCATCGCGGTTAGGGCGGCGGGCGCGTGATGATGATCCGGCGTGGAGACGACCACGGCATCGAAGTCCTTCTGCGTGTCGAGCATCCGCCGCCAGTCGCGGTGCGTCTTCGCGTCCGGATGCCGTTTGGCGGCCTCGGCCAGTTTGCCCGAATCCACATCGCACAGGGCCACCACCTGGACCTCTTTGAAACTCCTGATCTCATCAAGGTTTCCCCCGCCCTGTCCGCCGACACCAATGTGCGCGGTGGCGAGCTTTTCTGAAGGAGGCGTCTGGCCGCTGCCGGCGATGACGTGGCGCGGCACAATGAGAGGTGCGGCTCCGGTGGCGATGATATTGCGAAGAAGACGACGGCGGGTGGTAACGGGAAGCATAGTGCCGCGATGCTGCCTCAGGATACAGAATCGTCGAGGAATTTTCCCTGCGCGAAGGCGGGGCTGCCGGGACGCTTATCCGGGTGCGCGCCGGACTTGCATCCGCCGCCGCGCTCACTATCAGACGCGCCGCCGCTACAGCCGGCGCACCGCTTATGAAACTGTTCCGTCCTCTTCTTCTCCTCGCTTTCTCCACTGCACTCGTCCACGCTGCCGACTGGCCTCAGTGGCGCGGCAAGGACCGTAATGACCACTCGCCGGACACTTCGACACTCACGTCCTGGCCGGAGAAAGGGCCGGCAAGTGTGTGGCTCTTCAAGGATGCCGGTCTCGGCTATTCCGGCTACTCTGTCGTTGACGGCAAGCTTTTTACCATGGGCGCCAAAGACGACGGCGAGCACGTTATCTCGCTGGATGCGGAAACCGGCAAACAGCTCTGGTCCTCGACGCTCGACGACCGCATCTATAATAACGACTGGGGCAACGGCCCGCGCGGCACCCCCACGGTGGACAGCGATCGTGTTTATGCGCTCACGGGCAATGGCATTCTCGGCTGCCTTTCCGTCAAGGACGGCAAAGTGCTGTGGAAAACGGACCTCACCAAAGATCACGGCGGCAAGCTGCAAAGCTGGGGTTATACAGAGTCCGTGCTGATTGACGGGAACAAAGTCATCTGCACACCCGGCGGCAAAAAAGGCACGATGGCGGCATTCGACAAGATGACCGGCAAGCTCGTCTGGCAGTCGAAAGATCTGTCGGACGAAGCCCAGTATTCCTCGGCCATCCTCGTCGAGCACGGCGGCGTCCGGCAGTATGTGCAACTCATCGGCAAAAAAATCTTCGGCATCAAATCGGACAGCGGCGATGTCGCATGGCAGGCGGACTTCCCGGGGAAAGTCGCCGTTATTCCGACACCCATCTACAGCAACGGTCATGTCTATG
The DNA here is from genome assembly GCA_031414455.1 of Verrucomicrobiota bacterium. Taxonomy (GTDB): domain Bacteria; phylum Verrucomicrobiota; class Verrucomicrobiia; order Verrucomicrobiales; family V1-33; genus V1-33. Next base: position 15,149 of record JANNVM010001329.1, on the reverse strand, counting down.
TCACCGCCGGCTACGGCGTCGGCTGCCAGCTTCTTAAACTTGGCGGCGAAAAGCCGGAACTCGTTTATGAAAATGACCGTATGGTAAACCATCACGGCGGCGTCATTCTCGTGGACGGTAAACTCTACGGCCATTCCGACAAAGGCGGCTGGACCTGTCAGGACTTTATGACCGGGGAGACACTCTGGCAGGACAAATCCTTCGGCAAAGGCTGCTGCAGCTATGTGGCGGGCCATCTCATCTGCGTCGAAGAGGACAGCGGCAAAGTGGCCCTGGTTGAAGCCTCCACCACCGGCTGGAAGGAAAAGAGCCGCTTCAAGCTCGATCCGCAAACCACGCGCCGCAAATCAATGGGCAGAGTGTGGACCCACCCGGTCATCGTGGACGGACGCCTCTACCTCCGCGATCAGGATCTCATCTACTGTTTCGACGTGAAGGGTAAGTAGGCGCTCCCTCATCCGTCCGGCCGCTCCGCAGAGCGCGGCTGGAACGGACAGTGCTATAACAGAACCGCTTACCGCCTGCCGCCGCCCACGCTGTTCACTGACTGGAGGATGATACTCACCATCATGTAAGCCATGGTGCCAACGACGACGGCCATGACGAGGATGATGGCGGGCGTCACGATGGCCATGCCGCGGTCTATCGTCTTTTGCAGTTCCTTGTCGTAGCGGCGGGCCGTGCGTTCCAATGCGTGCTCAAGGTCGCCGGTCTGTTCGCCGACGGTGATCATGTCTGTGAGCAGCGAGGGGAAAAAGCCGACCTTCTTGAGCGTGCGGCTGAGGCTGCCGCCTTCTCCTACCATCGCGATGACTTTGGTGAGCTGAGACTTGAGATAACGGTTGGGCGTGGCGTCGCGGGTGAGCTCGAGGCTGCGCAGGAGCGGCAGGCCGTTGCCGAGAAGGTTGGAAAGCGTTTCGAGAAACTGGACGAAAAACCGCGCACTGATGAGCGGGCCGAAAAACGGGAGGTTGACCCGCTTCTCGTCCCACCTGGGGCGATAAGTCTCGGACGTGGTAATCTTCTGAAAGCCCCAAATCCCGAGCCCGATGACGAGGGCGATGGCCCACCAGTAGCTGAGTGCAAAATCGCCCGCACCCATGATCGCCTTGGCGGCGAACGGCAGTTCCTTGCCCATGCTCTTCAGCAGGACGGTGAGTTGCGGAATGAGATAGGAGACGAACAATATCGTGACCGCGAGACCGGCTACGATGAGACAGATGGGGTAGATCATCGCCGTCGTCACCTTGCTCTGAAGCGTCTGCACAGCGGTGAGATACTGGGCCTGGCGCTTTAGAATTTCCGGGAGGGCACCGGAGATTTCGCCGGCGGCGGCGAGATTACAGTAAAGTTCGCCGAAGCTCGAGCTGGCCGCGCTCAATGAACTGGAAAAGCTGCTGCCGTCGCGGATGCGGTTGCGGAGAATAGCGGTGACATCCTTTACGGCAGTCAACTCGTCGCGGCTTTCCATGATGCGCAGCGCAGGCTCCAGTTGGAGGCCTGCAGCGAGGAGATCGCTCAATTCCTCGGTGAAGGTAATGATGTCACCTTTCTTGAGTTTCACCGGGCCGGTGGGAACGACTTCCTTGCCGTTGGCTGCGGCGGCGGCGGGTTTTCCGTTCGACTTGGCCAGGGCCAGTTCCTGCTTCTTTTCCTCTTTCGACTTTTTGGCATCCTTTGCGGCAACCATTTCTTTGCCGCTTTTCCTGTCGGCGGCGGGCGCCGCGAGTGCGGCGGCGTCTTTTTGCTTCAGCGAGACCGGCTGGAGGCCGTTGCGGTCGAGGCGGCGGAAGGCGTCAGCACGGTCGTTGGCGGAGAGTTCGCCGCTCGCGGTGGTGCCGTCCTTCTTAAGTGCGGAATAGGTAAATACAGCCATGTGTCAGGGACAAAATACGGATCAATCCGGCGCGCCGAGTGTCATGTCAGCGGCCGTGGCGCTGATCACTTCCTCCATCGTGGTTTCCCCCTGGAACACCTTGAAGATGCCGTACTCGCGCATGGGGACGAATCCCTGGCGCGCGGCCATTTCCTTGAGCGCCGATTCCGGTGCCCGCTTCACGATGAGGTCTTCGATTTCCTTGCTGACGACGCACACTTCATAAATGGCGAGCCGCCCGTGATAGCCGGAGTGGTTGCAGTTGTCGCAGCCCCGGGGTTTGGCCGTGCAGCACGGCTGGTCCTGCGGATTGCGGAAGCCGACGGAGCGCAGTTCAGCGGCGGTGACGCGCCCGGGCTGTTTGCACTTCTGGCACAGCCGGCGGACAAGGCGCTGGGCGAGGAAGCATCGCACAGAAGCCGCCACAAGGAACGGCTCCACCCCCATGTCCACAAGTCGCGTAATGCCGGAAATGGCGTCGTTGGTGTGCAGCGTGGAGAATACAAGGTGACCGGTCAGCGCCGCGCGGATGGCAATTTCCACCGTTTCAAGGTCGCGCATTTCCCCAATCATCACGATGTCAGGATCGGCCCGGAGAATGGAGCGCAGCGCCGTGGCGAACGTCAGGTTAATCTCGCTCTTCACGGCAATCTGAACGACGCCTTCAATCTTGTTTTCCACCGGGTCCTCTACCGTCACGATGCGGCTGTCCACGGTATTCAGCTCACTGAGAAACGTGTAGAGACTCGTGGATTTACCGGAACCGGTCGGGCCGGTGATGAGCACGATGCCGTTCGGCATCTTGAGCATGGAATCAATGACGCCGCGCACCTGCGGGATCATGCCCAGCTTGTCGAGATTGAACTTCTGCTGGTTGAGAAGACGCAGGCTGATCGTCTCTCCCTGCACGCTGGGAATAGTCGCGACACGGACGTCAATCTGATTGCCGTCCATCTCCAGCGCAATTCGTCCGTCCTGAGGCAGCCGGCGCTCCGCGATGTCGAGGCGCGACATGATCTTAAGACGCGCGATGACCATGTTTTGCAGCGTCTTGATATTCTCCGGCACCGGCACATCCACGAGCAGACCGTCAATCCGATAACGGATGCGCAGGCTCGTCTCCATCGGCTCCACGTGAATATCCGTCGCCCGCTGCTGGAGCGCCTGCCGCACGATCTGATTCACGAATTTGACCACGCTGGCCTCGTCATCGTCGCCGTCAAGAACCGTCGTCTCCTCGCGCATGTCCATCGCCTGCGTGTCGGTCATGTCCCGGCCCCGCAGGATGGCGTCGAACGTATCCGCGCCCACGCCGTAGAGCTTTTGGATGGAATGAAGAATCCGCGTCCTGCTGGCCATGTGCCACTGGATGCGGCAGCCAATGGCCTGCGAGACTGCCTGGCGAGCGTGATAATTAAAGGGATCGTAGGTGCAGAGTGCCAGCACCTGCTCACCCTCCGCCCCTTCCACGGCGACAGGCGGCTCCGGGAGTAACTCCGCGTTGTCGTCTTCACCCAGCGCGCGCTCGGCGGCTGTCAGCGCCATATTGGCCGCCACATCACCGTACCAGAGCGGCAGCAGCCGGTAACGCAGCGCCACCGCCGAGGAACACACCTCCTTGAGCCGGCGGGCGTGGCGCGGCTTCAAATTCGGCTCCCAGGGAAGATTCAGCCGCTGACTGAGCGCGAAAAGGAAATCCTCCTCACTCATCTGCCGCGAATCGAGCAAATCTTCCACCACCGGGCGCTGCGCGTGAGCGGCGTCGCTGATGATCTTTTCGACAACTTCCATACTCTCGGCCCCGCCGGCTTCGGCGGAACTCAAAAGCATGTCGTTCATGCGTTGGGCGAGGGAGGACATGGGGAAATGAAGGAAGTGACGGGAACGAGCAAGGGAAGGCGGCGCTGGATTTAGGGGACCGGCCTCCTTTGACAAGGGCTCATCGCCCCGCGTTCAACATTCTGCTGCCCCCAAACCGCGAAGCGGACGCAAAAGATGGCCCGATGCCCACCGGGCCCGCTCCGGGAAACCATTCCACTTGCAATCAATCTCCCCCGGTCCCTGTAGTGCCGTCCTTCCATGAACGACCAGCCGCCCGCTCTGCTCATCAAATTCCCGGGGACCAACTGCGATGCCGAAACCGCCCGCGCCCTCCAAACCACCGGATTCAGCACGACCATCGTGCCCATCTCCCTCGTCACCCCGGATCACCTGAAAGCCGCGCAGTTCGTGGTGATGAGCGGCGGCTTCTCCTATGGCGACTACATCATGGCCGGGCGCATCGCCCAGCTCGTCACCGAGCGGAAACTCGGCCACTCACTGGAAAACTTCATCAGCGGCGGCGGCTATGTGCTGGGGATCTGCAACGGCTTCCAAATCCTCACCAAAATCGGTGTGCTGCCGCAGGGTTCGCTCATTGATAACAGCAGCGGACGCTTTCAGTGCCGCTGGGTGAAATTGAAAAGCGTGCAGCCTGACAATCCGTTCCTCGCGGAACTCCCTGACGAATGGGAACTCCCCATCGCCCACGCCGAAGGCCGGTTCGTCGCCCCCGAGGGCAAAGCCGCGGAATACCTCGCCAAAGGCCTCGTTACCCTGCAATACGCCGACGACGTCAACGGCTCCACTCTCCAAATCGCCGGGCTTCAGGACGAATCCGGCCGCGTCTTCGGCCTCATGCCGCACCCCGAGCGCTTCCTTTACAAGTCGCACCACTACGACCCCGACTGGAACGGCGACCCCGACCACGGCTACGGCTATTACTTCTTCCGCTCCATCTGGCGCGAAATCAGCGGCGGACGGAAGCTGATCGCGGCGGAAGGTTGAAGGATACGGATCCTGACACCTTCATCCTGACGACTTCCCGTCCTCTTCGTCCTTCGTCCAGTCCTCCAGTGACAGCCCTTCAACCCGGCTGAACTCCCGCGTATTTGCGGTTACCAGCGTCCAGCCCCGGTGCAGAGCGATGGCTGCAATCTGGATGTCGTGAGGCCCCATCACCACTCCTCCCTTTTTTCGTAAGGCAACTCCGCCGGCTCCAGCCACTCTTCTCCTTCAAAGGCTCCGTAATGCCGGCTCCAGTAGCGGCTGAAATGCCCCTCCTGCCCGGTACCTGCCCCCGAACCCTCTGCTCCCCCCCGTGGTGCCAACTGATGCAGGTAATCCAGCAATATTCCCGCCACGCTCTCTGGAGCGCCGGCCAGTTCTTTGATTAGTGTATCCCGGGCGGACATGCGTATCCCGGGCGGACATGCCCGGAAAATGCTCGCGATCCCCTCGTCCGTCAACTCGCCTTCTCAGGCCGACAAACTTGCTTCGCTCCCTTCAAATGAGTGCGTGAAATACTCTCGCTCGCATACGCGAAAAACGCCATCTCAACGTCGGCACAACTCCACTCTCCTTTTTTGCGAAGCCCTCCCGTTACAAAATTTGACGTATGCGGGCAGTTCTTTGGAAGATGGTTTGCGAAGTATCTCTGGATATTTATCCACTTCGAATACCCTGCCGGCCAGTTCTGTTGTGCTTCCGGTATAAACCAGCCGGACGGCCTCCCCTGATGCCTGCTTTGTCTGGCACACAATTGCAGCCAATCGTGCTTTTGTGCGGCCGCATCCCCCTGCCCAAAGACACGCAGGCATCTGGTGTCAATTGCGCCATATTCCTGCGCCAGCGCGAATCGCAAGACCTTGGACTGATACGTTGGTCCAATTCCTTCCACCGCCCCAATGATAGCAATTGGATTTGCAGGGCTGCCAGCTAAATCCGGTATCGGACCGCCGGACGAAGCGTTCAGCAAGTTCTGAGGAGCGACGGTGTTGCTCCCATTGATTCTAGCTGGATTTCGCAAACCACCCCACGCGGCGACCGCTCTCACGTCATCAAGCGTAATTCCGTTCTTCATATCGCTTTGCGAGAGCCTAACTCTCAATGACGTAATTGACAACACAAATGCCGGACAAATGCCGGACGAGAGGCCCATTTTGTTGTGGAATTACAACCGGAGCGGCGGCGGATATCACCTCTGGGAAAGCGAATGAGGCGGCCATGCCGCATTCTGTCTTGCAAACCCCCCGCCCCGCCCCTGTAGTCGCGTCCTTTCTCATGGCCAAAAAGCTCACCTACAAACAAGCCGGCGTTGACACCAAAGCCGCGGCCGACCTCGTCGGCGATGTCTTCGGAAAACTCCGCCGCCGCACGGAGACGAAACGCAAGCTCTTCGGGGCGTTTGGGCTCTTCGCCGCCGCCTACGATCTCAGCGGCTACAAAGAGCCGGTCATTGTCACCGGATGCGACGGTGTGGGCACCAAGCTGGAACTCCTCCTCGAGCACGACCAGTTGGAAACCGCCGGCAAAGACCTCGTCGCCATGAGTGTGAACGACGTGCTCACCACCGGCGGCGACCCGATTCTGTTCCTCGACTACATCGGCATCCCTCACATTGATAAAAAGCAAATCGCCCGCCTCATCGCGGGCATGACCGACTGGCTGAGCGCGTGCAATTGCATCCTCGCCGGCGGTGAAACCGCGGAGATGCCGGGCATCGTGCCCAAAGGCATGATCGAACTCAGCGGCTTTGCCATCGGGGCGCTGGAGAAGAAAGACCTCGTCAAACCCGAGCGCGTCGCCGTGGGCGATGTGCTCATCGGTTATCCCAGCGCCGGCTTTCACGCCAACGGATGGAGCCTCGTGCGCCGCGTCCTCAAGAAACACGCCAAAAAATTCAGCGCCGCCGAGGTCAAATCCATGCTCGCGCCCACACGGCTTTATCACAAGGAAGTCGCCGCGCTCAAGAAGTCCGGCTGCGATATCAAAGCGATGGCCCACATCACCGGCGGCGGCCTGACAGAAAACCTGGAGCGTTTTCTCGGCAAGAGGGGCGCGGACCTTTCCATCCCCGCCTGGAACCTCGGAGCGATCCCCAAGGTGCTCGCCCAGTGCGATCCCTCGGATCAGATCAACACCTTCAACATGGGCTGGGGCTGGGTCGCCATCGTTCCCGCCGCCGACAAAAAGAAAGCCCTCAAAGCCGGGCCCGGCGCACGCGAACTCGGCGTCATCACCAAGCAGCACGGCGTGCGCGTGACGGTGGGAGATTAACGCCGTCCGGAATCCGCTTCACACCTGCCCTGCCGGCAGGCGGCTCCATAGCCGCCATGCCTGCAGACGCCCGGGGGCGGCTACTTCACATGGATGATGCCGTGCATGAGCCTCCAGTGCGCGGGAAATGTGCAGATGAACGGATAGTCGCCGGCCTTGGCGGGCGTGAACTTGATTACCGCCTTCTGCCCAGGGTCGAGGAGTTTGCACTTGGCGAGCACTTCCGGCATGTCGGGGACAAAACTCTTCGCGAAGCCGTCCGCTGCAGCGATCATTTTGTCGGCAGCCGCACCGACGGCTTCGTAGCTGCCGGGTGCGGCAACGATGAGATTGTGCTGCAGGGCATCGGGGTTTTCATAGAAGATGGCCACCGGTTTGCCGGCGGTGACGGAGAATTCCTTCACGTCATACATCAATGTGCCGACAGTGGATTTCACCTTCACGATCTGATGGGTCTTCGCGAGCTGCTCCTCGGTTTCCTCCGCCACTGCAGCAGCCGGCCCTGACGCGAGGGCTTTGAGAATGGCGGTGCTCACGGCGGAGGGATTCTTCGTTGCGAGGCCTTGGACCGCCGCCACGGCCGCCGCGCCGCCGAACTTTGCGAGGTTCTGCGCCACGACAGCCGTAGCATCCACGCCCGCGGTGCCGGCGACACCACCCTTGCTCGGCCCCAGCTTGACGAGGCTGAGATCATCCCACATGGCGGTGCCGGTCGCATGTCCCCAGCCGCCGTAGAGAAGATTGAAGCTCACCTCCCGCTGCGCGCCGGTGCCGAATTTCAGCTCCACGCGCGTCCAGTCATTGGTGCCGGCGAGCGGCTTGGTGAACGGCTGCCTTCCGCCAAGGCTGTGGATCTCCAGCATGGCACCCTTGCCGCCGCCGCGCACTTTGAGATCCTGCGTTTTGATCCAGCCGCTAACGAGGTAGTCGGTGTTCGGATCGAGATCAAGATCAAAATGATAACTCGTGTCCGAACCCGTGTCCGACTGAATGGCAAAGCTGGCCGCGCCCGAGTGCCCGGTATCGCCACCAAAATGCTTCGCCTGGCCGCTGTAGGTGCGCACCTGCCAGTTGTCAGGCTTGCCGTCCTTTACTGATTCCGCGCCGGGGTTCAGGAAGAGGTTTTTCTGCTCTGTTGCCGGTGCTTCCTTTTCGACGGTTTCGCCTTTCGGTGCCGTGGCGATGCTGGCCGCGAGGAAGCCTTCGCCGTGACGCACTGCAGCGAGTGTGCGGGCGATCGGAATCCACTTGTCCGAGTTGTTGGACTCATCCTTCGACATGGCGGCAATGGCCTGGCCTGCCGCAGCGCTCGCAGGAAGACTGCACAGTTCATTGAGAGCTGTCAGACGGACGAGCGGCTCTTTGTCGGCGAGGGCCTGAACGCTCAATAGTGCGGTGACGGTTTCTGCATCACGAGGCATTACTTTCATCGCGGCGCGGCGCACACCCTGAGAAGGGTGCTTGAGCGCGGCGACTACTGCCGGGCGCACCTCTTTGTCCGTCACTGCGCCCAGGCCGTAGAGTGCCCAGAGAGCATTGATCGCCGCACCGTTCACGCCGGCGGCGTCCGTTTTTTGATCGGCGACAAGTTTAAGCAGCGCCGGAACAGCATCCTTGTGGCCGCCTTCGATCAGCAACCGCTGCGCATGCAGACGCCAGCCGAGATTGTCGCTTTCCAGCGCGGCGAGCAGGCCAGCGGGTTCATCCTTCTTCAGCTTGAACTGCCGGGAGGGTTTCCCGGCCTTGTAGCTGATGCGGTAGAGCCGGCACTTCTCCGTGTCTCGCAGATCGCTGACAAAGGCATTGCCGCGGCCGTTCTTCGCATCGAAGCCGCCGCGATCCTCACTGGGAGTAGGATTGTGCTGCACGAGGAATGAATACCAGTCGCTCACCCAGACCGCACCGTCCGGGCCGGTGGTTGCTACCACGGGCGCAACCCATTCGTCCGCGCCGGCCATCAGGTTCCAGTCATTCTGCGCAATGAAGTCGGTGCCCTTCTGCTCCAGCTTCGCCCGATAAACAACGTGTCCCGTCGGCTCCGTGATGAGCGCGAGTTTGTTCCAGCAGTCCTCCGGATAACTGCGCGCCGTGTAAATCTCGTGCCCCGCCGCCGCGGTATAGCCGCCGAAGACATCCACCTGGCGCAGCTTGTCCATGATGGTCCACATCTTCCTGTTGGCATCAATGCCCGCCAGCCGGTCGCCGATTTCATAGCCCTCAACACCTTTCGCCAGAGTCCACGGAATGGGGAGATACCAACTGCTCTGATTGTTCGCCGTGGAGCCGAAGACATCCCCGTTTTCGTTGATCCCCATGCCCCAGGTATTGTTGGAGGTGGGGCCGAGGAATTCCAGCCTGGAGCCGTCGGCTTTGAATCGGAAGGCACCCTGACCAAATCTGAGCTGTTCGCCGCCCGCGACACCATTGAAGCCACTGTAGCCGACAGTGCCCCACACCCAGCCGTCGAATCCATAGCGGATGCTGCTCGGTCCCGCGTGGGTGTCGCCCTTGCCCCAGCCGGTGAAGAGCACCGTGCGCTCATCCACCTTGTCGTCACCGTTCGTGTCTTTCAAGAAGAAGGTCTCCGGCGCGGCCATCACGACGACGCCGCCGTTGATCAGACAGAGCGAGGTGGGAATGTTGATCTTGTCCGCAAAGACCGTGTGTTTATCCATTTTCCCGTCGCCGTCGGTGTCCTCCATCACACTGACGCGGTCGTTGCCGCCCGGGTGATCACTGATGGTGTTCGGATAGTCTTTCGTCTCCACGACCCAGAGGCGGCCGCGCTCGTCCCACTTCATATCAATGACATTATAAATCATCGGCTCCGTCGCGATGGTGCTCATTTCGTAGCCCGCGGGGATTTGAATATGCTTCTGACTTTCCTCCGGTGTCAGGGCGTGCTGGAGTTTCGGAGCGGGATCGCGGCGCTCATAGTTCGGCACACCGGGATGATCACTGTAAGTGAAGGGTGCCGGCTTCCATTTCTCAAACGCCGCCGCTCGTGCGTCACCGACGGCCCAGAGCGTACCGCGGAAGACGAGGTCGTGAAACCCTGGATTGGTGAACGTCCGGGCGTCGTGTCCGTAGGCGGTATAAAAGACGCGTCCCTGCCCTTCGTTGCGTGTCCACGTGTAAGGCTCACCGTCGCGCTTCTGGAGAATGTGCCGGTCAGCGCCGCCCATCGCATGAACGTAGGTCTCGTCCCATGTCTCAAATCCCGTAAAACCCGTCATGATGGGATGCGCCGCGTCGGTGATCTCCGTTTTGAATACACCCGTGCCGTGGCTCTTAAACTGCCCGCCCACGAGGGCCACATACTGCATGGAGTTGCGGAAGCAGTAACTCGCGCAGTGCAGCGGCACAAGGCCCTTGCCGCCGCGCACGTATTCGAGCATCGCCTTCTCCTGCTCCGGCGCGATGACATCGGTGTTCGCATAGATCATGAGCGCATCGTACTCCGCGAGATTGGCAGGATTGATGTCCGCCATTTTGTCCGTGTAGGAAAGGTTGACGCCGCGAGCTCCAAGACCCTGCATGAGTTCCGGGAACCGCTCCGCAGGAGCATGATGGCCTTTATCACCAAGGAAGAGAATTTCCAGCCGCTGCGCCCTTGCGACAGCGGTGGAGCACAGAATGGCGGCGAAAGGAAGGAGGCTCGTGATCGTCATGGCACCGTGACTTAGGCGTTACCTCCGCACTGCCGCAAGTCCCGTTGGCATACAATATCCGGGGTATGGTCTTGAGGAATCAGGCAGCCTCGAGCGGCTGACCGTATGGCAAGTCGTCCGGCAATGGCGCGAATTCGCTGATCCAGGCCCAAAGCTGCGAGAAGTCACGGTTCACGTCGCCGCTGAGGCAGTCAGTGATGAGGGCGCCGGCGTCCGGATACTTCATGATGACGTCTTTGAAGGAGAAGCTCTCATTGTAGAATGCATAGACGAGCTTGCGCATGTTCTCGACGCCCTCGCGCATCACTGCCCCGTAGGCCGCAAAGCGCGCGGGCGATAAGTCGCCGGCGACAAGGCCTTCGTGAACAGCCTCGCCGGCGAGCACTCCGCTCTTCGCTGCCAGCATCACGCCGCTGCTGAAGACGGGATCGAGAAACGCGAAGGCGTCACCAAGGAGAAGGAGCCCGGGCGATGCGCAGTGGCGCGAGTGGCGGCTGTACTCGCTCGTCACCCAGTATTGTCCGGTACTCTCACCCTCGCTGAGGTGGTCTTTGATCCAAAGGTTTTCTCCGACTTCACGCTGGAACATTTCCTTCGGATCTTTGACGCCCCCGCGGGTGAGGTACTTTCCTTCCGCGACCACACCCACGCTGACCATATCGTCGTGCTGCGGAATGTGCCAGAACCAGCCTTTGTGAGGAACGAAGGCCACGGTGGTTTGCCCTTCGTCAATGCCAGCCTCGCGTTTGCTGCCTTTGTAGTAGGTCCAGACCGCGAGTTTGTTGAGATACGGATCAGGCACCCGCCAACCGAGTTTGTTGGCGGCAAAAGCGTCGCGGCCTGTGCAGTCGAGCGTGATGGCGGCGTGAATTTCTTCACTGCCTCCGTCCTTGTCCACGGCTTCGACGCCGATGACGCGGTCGCCGTCCATCAGGAGGCGCTTCACGGTCGTTTCCTCGCGAACCTCCGCGCCTTTTTCGCGCGCATTGTCGAGCATCAAGACGTCGAATTCCGTGCGGGTGACCTGCCATGTCTGGGCGACGGTATCCCGGTCGTATCGGTTGAAGAAATAGAACGGCTGCGAGGCTTTGCCGTCAGGCTGCACGAAAAGCACACTGTATTTCTTCTGAAAGCCCGAGGCCCGCATCTTAGGGATCATCCCGATACGTTCCAGCGGCGCGTAGGTGAACGGAATGAGTGACTCGCCGATGCGGTAGCGCGGGTATTTGTCCCGCTCCAAAACAAGAACACGGTGACCGTATTCGGCTAGAACTGCGGCAACTGAAGCGCCGGAAGGGCCGCCGCCGATGATGAGTGCGTCGTAGTGCATGGGGAGTAATGGGCTTTACGTTTGTGGAGCAGGTTCGGATTCCGGCTGATAGGTGCCCGTGCCGATGAGTCGCTCGAATATCGGGGAGGCCATGAGCGTGGTAATGACCGCCATGATCACGAGCGTGGCGAAGAGGCCGCCGGAGATGATGCCTTTTTGCAGGCCGATATTGATGATGATGAGTTCCATGAGACCCCGGGCGTTCATCAGCACGCCGATGCCCATGGCTTCGCGATTGGAGATGCCCGCGGCGCGTGCGGCGAGCCAGCAGGCAACACCTTTGCCCACCACCGCGGCCACAAGCACCGCACCGCAGAGGAGCCAGAGTGTCGGCGTGTTGAGAAGAGTGATTTGCGTGTTGAGCCCCGAGTAGGTGAAGAAGAGCGGCAACAGCAGCGCCACGGTGAGCGGCTGGATGCGCGCGATGATATCCCGGGCCATCACCGTGCGCGGGATCACCGCCCCAATGACGAAGGCACCGAACACGGCGTGCAGGTGAATGTAATCCGTCCACCACGCGCCGAGCGCCATCATGGCCAGCCCGATGACGAGTCCGCCTTCTGTGAGCGTGCCGCCTTCCGTGAGGTGCCTCTCCAGTTTGGCGAGCAGCGGTTTGATCAGCAGGAACGCGACGGCCACGAATCCGATGCCGCCGCCGATGTTCAGGAGCGCCCCGGACCAGTCATTCTCAATGCTCGCGAGCACGACCGCCAGAAGGCACCACGCTGTAGCGTCGTCTATGGCGCCGGCACCGATCGCCACCGTCCCCATGGTGGTACCGTTGAGCTTCTTGAATTGAATGATCCGCGCCAGCATGGGGAACGCAGTGATGCACATGCAGGCGCCGAGGAAAATCATCGCCGCCGACAGCGGTACGTTTTTGCCGAACATGTTTAAGTCCTCCCGTCCGTAGCAAAGCCATGCCAGCAGCGCGCCGAGCACAAACGGGGTGACCATTCCCGCGACGGAGACCGCAATGGAGGCCTTGAGTTTCTTCCCGATAATATCCATGCGAAACTCCATGCCGACGACGAACATGTAGAGGGCGAGTCCGAGTTGTGAGACCGGAAAGAGATAACTCTGCGTGTCGCGCGCCGTCTGCGTCTTGTCCCATGGGAAGAGCCACGCCTGCGTCTCCGGCCAAAACAGACCGAAGAGCGACGGCCCGAGCAGCACGCCGGCGATCATCTCGGCGACCACCTGCGGCTGGCCGAGTTTGGCCGCGATCATCCCCACCAGCCGGCAAAAGAGCAGGATGACGGCAAGTTGGATGAAGAACTGAACGGCGAGCGAGAGATTGTTCATTGGCGGAGGTGAATGTCCATCATCCGGCTTGTAACGGAAATAGACATTCGGTATGGGAGTTATCGCCATCCGGCATCACTCGCATGGACCTCCGACACCTCCGCTACTTCCAGGCTATCGCCGAGGAACTCAGTTTCTCCCGCGCCGCAAAACGCCTCAACATTGTGCAGCCCGCCCTCAGCCGGGCGCTCAAGGAACTGGAGCATGAGATCGGCACGCAACTGCTCGCGCGCAATCAGCGCAACGTTTCGCTCACCGCGGCGGGCAAGGTGCTGCTCGATGAAACGGCGATCCTCTTTGAGCGGCTCGAACACACGCTCCGCCGCGTGCGGCGCGCGGCCGCCGGCCAGGAGGGCGAACTCCGCCTCGGCTATATCGGGCCGCCGGTGCAGGCATTCCTCGGCCGTCTGCTGGCTGAATATGCCAGGCGCTGTCCGCAGGTCACGGTGCATCTGGAGGAGCGCACCCCCGAACGCGTTTGGGAAATGGTCGCCAAAGGCCGGCTCGATCTCGGCCTGACCCGACCCGTACCCGCGCACGCCGCCCTGCGCATGGAAACCCAAACCCTGCGCGGCGAGCGGCTCTGCGCCGCCGTTCCCCAGGGCCACGAATGGCATGGCCGCAAGTCCCTCCCATGGCGCGCGCTCGCTGGACAGCCGCTCATCATCCTCGCCCGCCGCGAAGGCGCCGGCCTGAACGACGAGATCCTCGCCGGCTGCCGCCGCGCGGCATTTACGCCGCGACTCGTTCACACGCCGAGCGTGATCAGCACCGTGCTGCGCTACGTTGAAGCCGGCACCGGCCTTGGCATCGTGCCGGAGAGCATCGGCGAGGGCGACGAAGGCAAATCATGGTCCTGCGTGCCGCTCACGCCTTCACTCACGGTTCCACTGGTTCTCGTTTGGAAGGAGGCCCGGGAGGAGCCGCCCGTCGCGGCGTTCCGGCAACTGCTCACGGAATGGCTCAAGAAAAGGCGACTCTTCGGCAGCGGGGGAATATCCAGTTGAAAGCGGGTGCCCCGGCACGCAAGGATAGCCCCCCTTTTCCCCGCCACCACCACCATGCCCCACCGCAATCTTACTGACGACGTTCGCATCGCCGACATTTCCAGCCTCATCTCGCCGGAAATCGTGATGAAAGACATCAGCGTGTCTGATCGGGATTTTGAATTCATCGCCCACAGCCGTCGCCAGACCGAAGATGTCATCATTCGGCGCGACGACCGGCTGCTCGTTGTCGTCGGGCCGTGCTCGATCCATGACGAAAAAGCCGCGCTCGAATACGCCGGGCTTATAAAGGAGGAAGCGCAGCGCCACGCGAAGGACCTCTGCATCGTCATGCGCGTGTATTTTGAGAAGCCTCGCACCACCGTGGGATGGAAGGGTTACATCAACGACCCCGGGCTCGATGAAAGTTTCGACATCAACCGCGGCCTGCGCATGGCGCGCCTTCTCCTCGCCAAACTAACCGCGATGGGCCTCCCGTGCGGCACGGAATTTCTCGACACCATCAGCCCGCAGTACGTCGCCGACCTCGTGACGTGGGGTGCCATCGGCGCGCGCACGGTGGAGAGCCAGATTCACCGGGAACTTGCCAGCGGCCTCAGTATGCCCGTGGGTTTCAAGAACGGCACCGGCGGAGGCATCGGCATCGCCATTGATGCCATCCGCGCCGCACAGGGTGCGCACCATTTCCTGAGCGTTACCAAGCAAGGCGTCGCCGCCATCGTGAAGACCACCGGCAACGACAGTTGTCACATCATTCTCCGCGGCGGCAAGTCGGGCCCGAATTACGCCGCCGACAAAATCGCGGAAGTCACGGCGATGCTGGAAGCCGCAAAGTTGATCCCCAGCGTGATGATTGACTGCAG
>JANNVM010001328.1:0-11055 GCA_031414455.1 Verrucomicrobiota bacterium | reverse complement strand
ACCGGTGCCGACAGCTTCACGTTCAAAGTGAACGACGGCACCTACGATTCCCCTGCGGCGACGGTTTCGCTGACGGTGACGGCGGTGAACGACACGCCCGCGGGCAATGGGCAAAGTGTTACCGCAGTGAACGGCGATCCGGTGACCGTCACGCTGAGCGGCGGTGATGTGGAGAGCCGGTTCGGCATGCTCGCCGATTACACGCAGCAGTTCTACAGCAGCGACCTGACAACAATTACGGACGGACTTTCCGGGGCGGCGTGGAATCCAGAAACCGGCACCCTGTTTCTCATTCGAAACGTATCCGCCAGTGGCGGCCACAGCTACGAATACACTGCGGACGGCATCTGGCTGCGCACGATTACGCAGAGCGGGTTTCAGGATACGGAGGCCATCGCATGGATGTACGGCAACACCTACGCCATCGCCGAAGAGAACGATTTTCAGCGCATCACCATTTGCACCATCGCCCCCGGCGCCACCACGCTGAACCGCACTGAGGCAGGCAACGTGACGTGGAATACGGCGGTGGGCAGCCTGCTGAACCTCGGAGTCGAAAGCCTCTGCTACGATGCGGGCCGCGGCCGGCTCTATTACCTTGCCGAGAAGCCTGCCGGAGGAACGTGGAACATCTATATGATGAATCCCGCGACCGGCGTCTCGACGGTGTTGTGTGATTTGAATGCCAGCGTCTTCACCGCTGCGGTGGCGACGGATATCAGTGACATGGCATTCGACCGGGCGACGGACACGATCCTGCTCCTCAGCCACGAGAGCAGTAAAATCATCCGGGTGAGTCGCAGTGGAACAGTGCAGGAGCAGCGAGGATTCACGACTGCTTTTACGCAAGCCGAAGCCCTGGCGCTAACGCCGGACCGGACGCGGCTTTTCATCGGCGGAGAGCCGAAGCAGTTCGCCCGCTATGCCCTGCCGGCGGACACGCTGAATTACAGCATCGTTTCGCCGCCCGTGCATGGCACGCTCAGTGGATTGCCTCCGGTGCTGACTTATTCGCCCGATGCCGGCTACGAGGGACCGGACAGTTTTACGTTTACTGTCAGTGACGGGGTTCTGACATCGTCACCGGCGACGGTCTCACTGGCGGTGCCGCCGCTGAATGTTGCGCCTGTCGCCAATGATCAAACGGCGACACTTGATGAAGACACCGCCGCTGCCGTGGTGCTTGCGGCCACCGACACGGAGAACTCGCCGCTGACATGGAATGTCGTGACCTCTCCGGCTCACGGCGCGCTCTCGGGCATCGCGCCGAACCTGACTTACACGCCGGCGGTGAATTACTTTGGTCCTGACAGTTTCACTTTTCGTGTGAACGACGGCGGCAAAGACTCGAATGTCGCCACGGTGACGCTCACCGTCGTCAACATTCAGGATGCACCCGTGGCTCTGCCGGGCAGCGGAGGCATTGAAGCCGGCGATCCGTTGCCTTACACGCTCACCGGCACCGATGCCGACGGTCAGGTGCTGACGTTTGCCATCGCAAACGCGCCGCTGCACGGCACGCTTACCGGCACGCCCCCGGACGTGATCTACACCGCTCCCGTGGAGTATGCGGGACCGGACAGTTTCACCTTTACGGTAAACGACGGCCTCGCCACTTCGGCCGCCGCCGCCGTCAGCCTCACGGTTGCGGCGTATAATCTGCGGCCCGTCGCGCAGAATGGCACGCTCACGACGGTCGAGGACACGCCTGCCGGCGTCGCGCTTTCCGCCAGCGACGCGGAATCATCGCCGCTGACTTACACGATCACGGTGCCGCCGGCGAAAGGCATACTCTCGGGCACCGCCCCGAATCTCGTCTATACTCCCGCATCCAACGCCAACGGCAGCGATTCCTTCACGTGGACTGCAAACGACGGCGGCAAGACTTCTGCGCCCGCCGTCATGGCCATCACGATTACCCCGGTGAATGATGCTCCCGTCGCGCAGAGCCTGACGATTCCGGTCGAAGCGGACACCCCGGGCTCCGTCACGCTGATGGCCAGCGATGCCGAGAATTCCCCGCTCACTTACACCGTGCTCACGCAGCCTTTGCACGGCAGTCTTAGCGGGACAGCGCCTGCATTAAACTACTTGCCGGCCGCGGGCTACAGCGGTGCGGACGGCTTCACCTATCGCGTGAACGACGGCACCCTGGATTCCGCTGAGGCTGTGGTAAGCATCACTGTAAGTGCTCCGGTGCTTGACACTTTGGTGCCCGCCGGCTCCACATGGAAGTATCTCGACAACGGCACCAACCAGGGCACCGCATGGCGCACCTCCGGATTCGATGACGCGGCGTGGTCCTCCGGCCCTGCTCAGCTTGGTTATGGTGACGGTGATGAAGCGCGCGTTATTGGTTATGGCCCGGACGGGAACAACCGCTACGTCACTTCCTATTTTCGCCGGGAGTTTCAGCTCCCCAATCCGAATATCATCAGCGCCGCGCTGAAACTGGATCTGCTGCGCGACGATGGCGCCGTCGTCTATCTGAACGGCACGGAGATTCTCCGCAGCAACATGCCGGCAGGAACGGTGGCCTACAATACTCTGGCCTCCTCCAACATCAGCGCGCCCGCCGAGTCCACGTTCTATACCAGTGCTCTCAGCACCGGTCTGCTAGTAGCGGGCAGGAATGTCCTCGCCGTGGAAGTCCACCAGGGCGCATTGAACAGCTCCGACCTCAGCTTTGATTTGCGGCTCTATGAAGCTCAGCCCGTCATCACGCGCGGGCCCTATGTGCAAATGACCGGCACTGACCGCGCCACCGTCCGCTGGCGCACGGATGTAGCCACTTCCTCAAAGCTGGACTACGGCCTGAGCACGGCGTCGCTAACTTCCTCGGCAGCGGGTGCCGTGCTCAAGACGGAGCACGAGATCACCCTCACTGGCCTCACCCCGGACACACGCTTCTATTACGCCGCGGGGAATTCCAGCGGCCCGATTATCTCCGGCAGCACTTACTATTTCACCACGCATCCGGCAGTCGGCACCGCGCGGCCCTATCGCTTCTGGGTGCTCGGCGATCCCGGGAGCGGGGATGCGAATCAGACGGCCGTGCGGAATGCTTTCTACACATGGAACGGCGCGCAGCAACTCGCGGGCGTCCTCGTGCTTGGTGATACCGTCTATGAAACCGGCACGGACCTCGAGTTTCAGACGAAATTCTTCGACATGTATCCGACAACGATGCGGAACACGACGACGTGGCCCACGTTCGGCAATCATGATGCCGGCAGTGCCAGCTCCGCCACGCAGAGCGGCCCGTACTACGACAGTTTTACGATGCCAAAGTCCGGCGAAGTTGGCGGGGTCGCTTCGGGCACGGAAGCCTATTACTCATTCGATATCGGCAACATTCACTTCGTCTGCCTCGACTCCGAAGGCACCAGCCGGCTCACGACCGGCAACATGGCAGCCTGGCTGAATCAGGACTTGAGCGCGACCACGCAGGAATGGATCGTGGCCTTCTGGCATCATCCGCCCTACAGCAAAGGCGGTCACGACTCCGACGTGGCGTCGGCGGACGGCGGGCGGATGAAAGACATGCGGGAAATTTTTGTCCCGATCCTCGAAAATCACGGTGTGGACCTGCTGCTCTTCGGCCATGAGCACAATTACCAGCGTTCCAAATTCATCGACGGGCATTATGGTGTCAGCAGCACATTCAATCCCGCGACCATGGTGAAGCAAACCGGTCTCGGGAATCCGGCGGGGGATGGTGCCTACACGAAAGGCGCCGGCCCTCACAACGGAGCGGTCTTCACGGTAGCCGGTTCGGCAGGAAAGCTGACCGTAGCCACGCTCAATCACGCGGCGATGGCCGCGAACTTCGCAGAACTCGGTTCCCTGGTTCTGGATGTGAATGGCCGCGACCTCACGGCGCGCTTCCTCAACAGCACCGGGATCGTTCGCGACACGTTTTCCATCGTTCACAATACCGCACCGGTCGCCATGGCGGCCTCTGTCACCTGCGACGAAGACACGGCGCTTGCGATAACACTTGCCGCCAGCGACGCGGAGAACGACGCGCTGACTTACGAAATCGTCACGCCACCGGCCACCGGCACTCTGTCCGGCGCCGCGCCGAACCTCACCTTCACACCGCCGGCCGGCTTTTCCGGCATGACGGCATTTTCGTTCCGCGTCAACGATGGCCGGGTGAACTCCGCTGCTGTTTCGGTCACGGTGAACATCACGCCCGTGAACGACCCTCCCGTCGCTGCCGCACAGGGTGTCGCCACCGCTGAGGACACTCTGGTCCCCGTTACTCTCTCCGGCACCGATGCCGACGGCGATGTGCTCACCTTTACCGTCACCGCACTGCCCGCTCACGGAATTCTCGCCGGCGTGCTGCCGGATTTGACCTTCATCCCGGACGCGAACTGGAATGGCGCGGACAGCTTCGCTTTCACTGTTAGTGACGGCGCTGCTGCTTCCCTGCCAGCCATCGTCGTAATCGCCGTCACACCTGTGAATGACCCGCCGGTGCCCGCGGCCGTGGTGGTGACGACGGAGGAGGACACCGCCGCCGGTGTCGTCCTTGAGGCTGGCGACAGCGAAGGTGACTTCCTCACCTTCACCGTGGTGAGCCCGCCGGCGAACGGCACTCTCACTGGAAACGCACCGAATCTTATCTACACGCCGAATGCCGGCTGGAACGGAGGAGACTCATTCACCTTCCTCGCCAGTGACGGGCAGGAGAATTCGATCCCCGGAATTGCCGCGGTTACTGTTACCCCGGTGAACGATGCGCCGTTCGCCGCCGCGCAGTCACTCACTGTCGTCGAAGACGCCGCCGCCGCGGTTACGCTGTCCGGAAGTGATCCTGATGGGGATGCCCTGACTTTCACCGTCACCGTTCCGCCGTTGCATGGCACGCTCTCCGGCACGGTCCCGGAACTGACTTACACCCCGGAGGCCAACTGGAATGGCGCGGACAGTTTTTTCTTCACCGTTAGCGACAGCACCGGCACATCGGCTCCCGCTGTCGTCGCCATTACGGTCAACCCGGTGAACGATGCACCGCTCGCCGCCGCGCAATCGCTTTCGACAGACGAGGACACGGCGCTGCCTCTGGTGCTCATTGGTTCTGACACGGACGGCGACGCAGTAACGTTCGCCATCAGCGTCCCCCCGGCGCACGGCACGCTCAGCGGGACCGCCCCGGACCTGATTTACACACCGGACGCCAACTGGTATGGCGGGGACAGTTTCGGTTTCACTGCCGGTGACGGTACGGAAACTTCGGTGCCTGCCCTTGTTCTCCTGACAGTCGGCGCAGTGAATGACGCTCCTGTTGCGGCAGCGCAGGTCGTTGCCACTGCCGAAGACACCGTCCTGCCGGTTACGCTCTCTGGCAGCGATGCTGACGGTGATGTCCTGACGTTCGCTGTCACGGTGCAGCCGTTGCACGGCTCCCTTTCGGGTATTGCCCCGGATCTGATTTATACGCCTGAGCCTGACTGGAGCGGTCCGGACAGTTTCAGCTTCACAGCCGGCGATGCCGTGGCGATGTCGCCGGCGGCGTTGGTTTCCATCAGCGTCGCTCCGGCGAATGACGCCCCGGTCGCGGTTTCGCAATCCGTGTCCGTTGCGGAGGACACGACCGCACCTGTCGCTCTCACCGGTAAAGACCTCGAAGGTGACTCGCTGACATATACGGTCACTGTGCAGCCGGCACACGGCACGCTTAACGGTGTGCTGCCTGATGTAACGTACCAGCCTGGAGTGGATTGGAACGGGGTGGACTCATTCTCCTTCACAGTAAGTGACGGAGTGGGCACTTCTGCTGCGGCTGTGGTGTCGATCACGGTCACCCCGGTGAATGATGCACCGGTCGCGGCGGCGGCAGCTCCTGCCATGGACGAAGACAGTCCGGCCGCGATTTCACTCGCGGCCTTTGATATCGACGGCGACAGTCTGACCTTCGCGATCGTCACTCCTCCCGTGTATGGCACGCTCTCGGGCACCGCTCCCGGCTTGATCTACACACCCGGGGCGAACTGGCACGGCGAGGATTCGTTTACGTTCACCGCGGGCGACGGTACGGCGGTTTCGGTTCCGGCGGTGATTGCCATCACGGTGAACCCGGTGAATGACATCCCGGTTGGTGCAGAGGCTGTGATTTCCACGAATGAGGACACCGCCGTCGCGGCGACGCTCGCAGGCAGCGATGCTGACGGGGACACACTGACTTATACGATCGTGTCGCCTCCGGCTCACGGCCTCCTGACAGGAACGGCGCCGGAGATTACCTACGTCCCCGCCGCCGATTTTCACGGCGCGGACGACTTCACCTGGCGGGTCAATGACGGCCGTGCCGACGGCAATGCTGTCACTGTGAACATCAGTGTTTCGCCGTTGAATGACCTGCCCGCTGCCGCGGTTCAGAACCTTTCCGGACCGGAGGACAACCCCATTACCACCACGTTGACGGGATCGGATGCTGACGGCGAGTCCCTCTCGTTTAATATCACCGCCCTGCCCGCGCACGGCATTCTTGCCGGCGTGTTGCCTGACCTGACGTTCATCCCGGATGCGGACTGGAGCGGAGCCGACAGTTTTTCGTTCACTGTGAGCACAGGCGCTGATACTTCGGCGCCCGCGGTGGTGGCCCTCACGGTCACTCCGGTGAACGACGCCCCGCTCGCTGCGAACGGGGCCGTGACAACGGAGGAGGACACCGCCACTGCCGTGGAGTTAATTGCTTCAGATGAGGAAGGCGATGCACTCACCTTCACCATTACAAGTCCGCCGGTTCATGGTGCTGTCAGTGGCATCGCGCCGGACCTCATTTACACTCCCGATGCCGGCTGGCACGGGGAGGACTCGTTCGCCTTCATTGCGAGCGACTCACAGGAAAGCTCCGGCCCCGGCCTCGTCACTATCACGGTCACACCGGTCAATGATGCACCGCTCGCGTCCCCGCAGTCCGTGAGCACCGCCGAGGACACTGCTGTCGCCGTCACTCTCGCCGGCAGCGACCCAGACGGGGACGCGCTCATGTTCAATGTCACTGTTTTCCCGGAGCACGGCACGCTTTCCGGTACCGCGCCGAGCCTGATGTTCACTCCGGACCCTGACTGGACGGGGGCGGACAGCTTCGCCTTCGCCGTCAGTGATGGAGAGGAAACTTCTCCTGCTGCCACCGTCTCACTGGCGGTGACGGCCGCCAATGATGCGCCGTCCGCCGCCGCGCAATCCGTTGCCATACCGGAGGATTCACCTGTGGCGCTAACGCTTGCAGGAACCGATCCGGAAAACGCCGCGCTGATCTTCGCCATCGCGGTGCCGCCCCGGCACGGCACTCTGAGCGGCACGCTGCCGGTGGTTACCTATACACCGGAGGCCAACTGGAACGGCAGTGACAGTTTTGTTTTCCTGGTGAATGATGGCACTGCCGATTCTGAGCCGGCGACTGTTGCTGTTGCCGTTGCGTCCGTGAATGACGTCCCGACTGCCGCCTCTGTGGCGGTGACGACTGACGAGGACACCCCTGCACCAGTGATTCTGGCGGCCACGGACATCGAGGGCGATCCGCTCACCTTCATCGTCGTCACGCCGCCGTCCCACGGCATCCTCAGCGGCAATGCGCCTGACCTTACCTACACGCCCGCCGCTGACTGGAACGGTGAAGATTCATTTACGTTCCTTGCAAGCGACGGTATGGAGGACTCTCTCCCAGGCATTGCCACGATTACCGTCGCGCCGGTAAATGATGCACCGCAGGCGATCAGCCGGGCGCTCTCCACCGCGGAAGACTCCGGGGCCGCGATTGTCCTCACCGGCAGCGATGCCGATGGCGACGCCCTGACCTTCACGGTCACTACTCAGCCGGCGCACGGTAATCTCTCCGGCGTGGCTCCGGAACTGACCTATTCGCCAGACGCTAACTGGAATGGCACAGACACATTCATCTTCGCGGTGAGTGATGGCATCGAGTCGTCATCGGCCGCTGTTTCGATTGCCACAGCCCCGGTGAACGACGCGCCGCTGGCCAGCCCGCAGAGCCTGCCGGGGGCAGAGGATGCCCCGATCGCCATCGCGTTGAACGGGACGGATGCCGATGCCGATTCGCTCACGTTCACCCTCACTGCTCTACCCGCTCACGGCACACTTGCGGGAGTGCTGCCGTCGCTGACGTTTATTCCCGATGCTGACTGGTTTGGCGGCGACAGCTTTTCTTTCACCGTCAGCGACGGTCGCTACACCTCTGAGCCTGCGGTGATCGCGCTCACATTCGCTCCAGTCAACGATCCTCCGGTCGCCTTACCAGTGTCTGCGACTACGAATGAAGGAATGCCTGTGGCCGTGATTCTTGCAGCGAATGATGTTGATGGCGATCCGCTTACCTACAGCATTACGGTGCCGCCGGCACACGGCACTCTGAGCGGCACTTCGCCGGACTTGATCTACACTCCGGAGGTCAATTGGAGCGGCGAAGACAGCTTCACCTTTTCCGCCGGTGACGGCACGGCATTTTCCATTCCGCAGGCCGCGACGATCACCGTGGTGCCGGTGAATCGCGCGCCGCTCGCGCTGGCGCAGTTTCTTTCGACCTCCGAGGACGATGCGCTTCCGGTGACTCTGGCCGGCACCGATGTTGATGGCGATGCCCTGACATTTGTCGTGATCACTGCGCCGGAGCACGGCACGCTTGGCGGCACCGCTCCAAATCTGACTTACATTCCCGCTGCTGATTGGAGCGGCGGGGACAGTTTCAGCTTCAGTGTGTCGGATGGAAGTGAGACCTCAGTGCCTGCCAGTATCAGCATCGCCGTGGCACCGGTAAACGATGCGCCGGTCGCCTCCGCAGTGAGTGCCGTAACTGAGGTCGGCGCACCTGTCGGCCTGGTGTTGTCCGGATCGGATGTGGAGGGAGACGCCCTCACATGGAGCATCACGACACAGCCTGCGTTCGGTATCCTCAGCGGCTCCGGCGCGGCAAGAACCTACACGCCGAATCTCGCGTGGAGCGGGGCGGATCAGTTCGCGTTCACCGTCTCCGACGGCGTGGCCGCCTCAGTGCCTGCCACCGTGACGGTCACCGTTTCCAGCAGTGGACCATGGCAGCTCATTGCCCGTACTGGAAATTCTGCACCGGGCGCGGGCGGAGCGGTATTTTCAGTTTTCCAGCCCGACTTCGTGAGCGATGCCGCCGGACGCGCGTCGTTCCGCGGCACCGCCGGTGCCATTACGGGCATATGGACTGAGGATGCGTCCGGCCTGCAGGTGGTGGCGGCGCAAACGGCCGCGGTGCCAGGAGTGACCGGCGCCGTATTCGATATCGTGACCACTGGACCGTGGGCGGCGGGCGATGGAGAGTTGCTCCTGTTCGGTAAACTGCTCGCCGGCACCGGTGGCGTGACCACTTCCAATGATCTCGGCTACTGGCGTCGCAGCAGCGGTGTTACGACGCTGATCGCGCGCGAAAACGATCCCGTGCCGGGAATGCCCGCGGCCGCGAGGTTCAATGTCCTCTCTGCGGTCGCCACTGTTGAGGCCGGTGGAAACTACGCTTTTGCCGCCAGCATGAGGACAAACTCCAGCCTCAGCATTACTTCCGCCAACGACACGGGGCTGTGGGCCACTTTCGGGGCTCCGGCGCGGCTGCTCGTCCGCGAGAACAGTTCCGCTCCGGAAACCGGCGACGGACTCTTCGATACGCTGACATCTGCCGCGATTGTCTCCAACGGCGCGGGCCAACTCGGATTTTCCAGCACCATGAAAGTTGCGGGCACTGTTACGGCGGCCAACCGCAATGGCCTGTGGATGTGGGATCCGGCGCAGTTTGGACTCGTCGCCCGGAGTGCCAGTGCCGCGCCGGGCACGCCTGCCGGCGCCGTCTTTGCCCTGCCGCAGCAGCCGTCGTTTGGCGACGGCGCGATGGCCTTTCGCTCGACACTGACCACCGGTGCCGGCGGCGTGACGAATACCAGCGACACTGGGCTCTGGATACTTGAAAATGGCGTCGTCAGTCTGCTGGGCCGCGAAGGGTTTCAGGCTCCCGGCGTAGCCGTCGGAGGTCTGTTCAATGGCTTTACTGAAGGAGTCTCCATGAATGGCGGCAACGAGTTTGCGTTCCGCACGGCCTTGCGCAGCGGCGGCGGCGTATCCTCCGCCAACAATGCCGGCCTCTGGGTCCGCTCACGATTCACAGGCAACAACCTCTCGCTCGTCGCACGAAAGGGAACCGCCGCACCAGGGGCCGGGACGGGCACCTTTGCCAGCTTCGACTATCCATTCATAGCCGGCGACGGCGGTGAAGTTTTCACTGCTGCCCTCACCACCGGCACTGGCGGCGTCACCACCGCCAATGACCGCGGCCTGTGGCTGCGCACTGCCTCAGGCTCACTTGCTCTCGCGCTGCGGGAGGGCACCACCTTCACCCTCGCTCCCGGCGATGTACGCACGGTCTCCAATATCACGCTGCCGGCCACGCGCAGTTCCGGACGCACTCCTGTAAGTGAGGAAGGCCGGCTCGTGGTGCATTTGACATTCACTGACGGCTCGACCGCGCTCTACCACTACACGCTGCCGTGATCATTCCGGTTAGCGGTACAGCGCCGTGACCGGTTCGCGGGTGAGGATGTTATATTGCTTGATAGCGTCCTCCCACCAGTCGGCGAGGCCCTCACCGCTGCCGGACCAGAGATCGTAATGAAGGCGCAACATCATGTCGGGATCGTACATCAGCGCGCTGAGTTCCCGTTTGTTGAGAGCATTGGGGCCGTCTTTGACGATGCGTTTGCGGAGTTGATCGAGATAGTCGCGGCTTTCCGGTGTGGCGCGCTGGCGCTGGCGGAGGAGACTGACGTGGAGGGCGTTCACGTAGGGATCCACCGCGGCCTGGAGGAGCCCGTAGTTTTTGGCCAGTGCCGGGAGCGGGACGGTGCGCTCGTGAGCCTCGGACAAGTGGTGCTGAAGTTCACCAATCACCTGCGGAGGATCGAGTTCCTCGACCGTGGCGAACAAGCCGCGCGCCTTGCCGCTGCGCTGACCCGCCGTGGCAATGCTGAACGGAATGGCCAGCGCGATGCCGGCCAGCACCGGACT
>JANNVM010001327.1:0-11676 GCA_031414455.1 Verrucomicrobiota bacterium | reverse complement strand
CTGACGTCATCGCTTCCTCTCGTCGGACTACATCGGCAGCTTACCGTCGTCGGGGTGACTCGCCAGCGTGAAGGAGTTCCGTGATCGCGCTCTCGGGTATGCGGATGTATCGACCGACGCGGATGAAGCGAACGCGTCGCTGCGAGACGCATCGCTCGACGAAGCGCACAGGTACATTTAGCTGTTCGGCGGCCTCGGACTTTGTGTAGAGCTTTTCGAGTTCGGCGTTTGTAAGGATGCGTTCCGGCACGTAACTTCCCGTTCCTGCGATTTTCATGACGCAGGGAACGGTGGCAGGTGAGGAATTACTCATGTAAGGGATTCGTGGCTAAAAAACGGGACCGCTACGGGAAACGCGGATTGCCCGGGGAAGCAAGAGATTTCACGATCGCCGGACCCGGAGTCACACCCCCGCGGTGCGGAGGGAAGCAACGCATCAATGCCATTGGGTCGCCCCTACTTTCCAAAATGCACCACCGCATCGTTGCCGCCGGAATGCGGAGCGGAAAAGCGACGGCGGAACTCCGTGTGAGGGAAAATGAGTGCCGAATGGCGCCCGCGACGCATCAGCATCACGGCCAGCAGACAACTCGCAAGTGAGCCGCCGGCGATCCACGCCACAAGGTGCATCCCCGGCCCTCCGACTCGCTCCGTTGCCGCAGCGGGCCCGGGCTTCAGCATCCCGGCGGCACGGGATTCCTCGACCTGAGCCACGACACTCCGCGCGGCTTCCAGCATGGCGGTGAGGCCGGGTGTCGCTCGCCGGCCGGCTGTCACGGCCGTCTCCGTGATCCGCCTCACTTCCCCTTGCTTTGCGGCGCTCAATGATTCTCCTGCCACCGCGATAATCAGCGGTGGATCCAGATCCGGTGCTGTAAGGACCACCACGCGATCCGGGCTCCCTTTCCATGCCTGGGCCAGCCGGCGGGCGACATCGGCGGGAGGTTCCTCGGCGGCACTGTTGAGGAGTACCAGATAAATGCCAAGGCCCGCTTTGCCAGCCGTCTGTTCCAACTCCGCCTGCACCGCCTGACGCTCAACCGGCGTTATGGTCCCGGTCTGATCCAGCACGTGATCGGCGGGACGTTCCGGCACGGGAATCTCCTGACCAGTCAGGGGGACGGCGAGTGCGGTGAGGAAAAGCAGGATCCGGCGTTTCATGTCGGTGCATTATGGAGTCACTTTACCGGGAGTGCCAATCGCAGATACAGGCACCGCGACACTGCAAAAAAGGCGGCATCCGTTGCCGGATGCCGCCTTGGGTCTTTGGGGGGGGGATTCCTCCTGAGAGGAAAGGGATTAGCGCTTGCTGAACTGGTAGCGCTTGCGGGCACCAGGCTGGCCGTATTTCTTACGCTCCCTTGCGCGGGCATCACGGGTCAGGTGGCGGCCGTCCTTGAGCAGCGCGCGATAGGTCGCATCCACCTGAAGCAGAGCGCGGGCGATGGCGAGGCGGGACGCACCCGCCTGGCCGTTGAGGCCGCCGCCGGTGGTGCTCAGCGCGACGTCGAACTTGGTGGTGTTGCCCGTCGCCTGAAGCGGTGCCAGCACGGCATTACGCATGGAGACGGTGGTGAAGTAGTCTTCGAACGCACGGTCGTTGACGGTGATGTGTCCTTCGCCTTCGGTGAGGCGGGCGCGGGCGATCGCGGTTTTGCGGCGGCCGGTGGCGGCGATTTCGGTTTCTGCCATATCAGTTGGGGGGAGTAAGTGGTGGAGATTAGAAAGTGTGAACCACGGGCATCTGCGCCTCTTGCTGGTGCTTTTCGCCCCGATAGACGCGGATCTTGGTGAGAATCTTGCGTCCGAGCTTGTTGTGCGGGATCATGCCGCGAACGGCGAGCAGCACGAGTTGTTCCGGCCGGCGGGCGCGAATGTGGCGGGGAGCCTCACTGTGGTGGCCGCCGACGTATCCGCTGAACGTGTGGTGAATTTTTTCCGTCTCCTTTTTGCCCGTGAGGACCACTTTCTCCGCATTGATCACCACGACGTGGTCGCCGTTGTCAATGTGGGGGGTGTAGGTGACTTTGCCTTTTCCGCGGAGGAGGTTGGCAGCTTCGACGGCGACGTCGCCGAGGACGCGGTTGTTGGCATCAATGAGATACCACTTGCGTTTGATGTCTACAGCTTTGGCTGAGATAGTTTTCATAGTTCGCTGAAAATCAGAGATGTCTGGGATGAGCCGGGGGGCGGGGGCGCGGAGAGTAGATTCCCTTTTCCCGGTGTCAATTGGCTTTTTGGCCTCAAAATGCCGGTGCGACCCTGTGATCAATGGATTTCGCGCGCCGCTTCGGTGAACGCCGCAAGGTTTATGATCGTGCTAAGTATCGTGTGGAAGGCCACCGCAGGGTGCTGCGTGGCGTCAATGTCCGTAATCTTTTCCGCCGGGTAGTATTGCAGCATCGGCTTGCTCTCCTCTTCGTAGGTGCGGATGCGCTGAGCGATGGTTTCGTCCTTCGCGTCGTCCCAGCGGTTGTCTTTCAGCGCCCGTTTGCGCAGGCGCCGGTGCAGTTCCTCGCGGTTGGGACAGGAAAGGTGGAAGACATGCAGCACTTCAATGTAACGCTCCATGATAATCGCCTGCTCCACGTTCCGCGGGATGCCGTCGAGCACGAGGAAATCAATGTCAGGCTTAAAAAGGTGACTCTCCGCCTTGCTGTCAATGTTGGCCTTCCAGAGCTGCACCGTGAGTTCATCCGGCACCAGTTCCCCGCGGCTGGAGTATTCCACGAACTGCTGGCCAAGCGGGGTGCGCGTATCCAGGGCACGAAAAACATCGCCGCATGCACAGTGAATAAAACGGGGGATGCGGCCGAGTATGGCACCCTGGGTGCCCTTGCCGCTGCCAGGAGCGCCAAACATGAGGAACGTCTTGTAGCGGCTGTGTTTCGGGTTGATCACGGGGGTGCTCATATGAAGTAAACGGGGTGAAAAAGGGGCGGATTTCTACCCTGCCGGTCGCCGAAGGAAACCGATTTATTCCAAACAACCATGATCCATGCCCGCCGTCTCGTCATCGCCACGCACAACGCTCATAAGACGGAGGAATTCCGCGAATTGCTCGGTCCGGCGTGGCGGGTGGAGGATCTGGGCTTGCATCCGGGACTGCCGGCTCCGGAGGAGGATGGTCTCACATTTGAAGAGAACGCCACGATCAAGGCACTCGCGGCCTCCAGCGTGCTCGGGCCGGACGTGCTAGTCGTGGCCGACGATTCCGGTCTGGAGGTGGACGCCCTGGGTGGCCGGCCGGGCATCCACTCCGCCCGTTACGCGGGTCCAGGTGCCGGTGACCGCGGCAATCTGGATAGAGTCCTCGCGGAACTCGATGCTGCCGGGGTTCGGGGCAAGGCGCGGAGCGCCCGGTTCCGCTGCGTCCTCGTGATGGCTTGCGGCGGGGCGAAACTCGCGGCCTTTGCGGGCGCAGTGGAGGGGATATTAGCCAACGAGCCAAAAGGCGACGGAGGATTCGGTTATGATCCCGCCTTTATTCCGGAGGGCCACTGCGGGACTTTTGGACAACTCCCCGCAGCGGTGAAGAACGCCCTCAGCCACCGCGCCCGGGCGCTCGCAGGACTCGTGGAGTATCTCGAAGCGGTGCCGGTTTCGCTGACCGGTGCTGGTCCAGTGCCCCTGTAAATGCTGCAAATTGCTGATGGACATCATAGGGGCTGATGGTTTATCAGAAGATTCCTCAATCCTTTCCGGTTCGGTTTCCGGAGATATGAAACTCCTTGTGACAATCCTCCTCGCCGCAGCAGCGACAGTGTTCGCTGCCGCGGAGCCGTTTTCCGGAACGGAGACGGCGACAAGTGTGCCGGCTGAAACTCCGCCGGCCGGGGTGATGCCTTCCGGCCGGCTGCTGGGGCCACTCTCACCTGACGAGTTGAACCGCGATCCGGTGGCGGTGCCCGAGCCGGTATGGGCGTCGGTGCTGGCGGCCTGCGCGGTGAGCCTGTTGCGCCGCGGTCGCCATTAGGATGAAGCGGATAGAGACCGGTCCTTCAGGAGGATTTGTTCTGCATCTTCCGGATGGCGGGCAGTTAGGCTGGCGGGAGCGGTTCGCTCAGTTTTATCCGTCGTTTCGAGACGCGATGCGTTCCGGACACCTGGCACTGTATGATGATGCCTGGTGTTATTCGCAGCCCTGGCCGTTCGACGTCGGTAAAATCCGCGTGCCGGTGAGCGTGTGGCACGGGACGCAGGATAACAATTTTCACTGCTCGCTGGCGGAACGGCTGGCCGCGCGCATTCCGGGCGCAGTCTTTCATCTGCGGGAGGAAGGGCACTACTCGCTGCCGGCATTCTGCGCCGGGGAAATCCTCACGGATCTCCTGGAGCGTAAAGCCGCCGCCTGAGGGCATATTCGGCCACTTCCTCCGGCAGCAGTCCGGCGGTGGATGCGCCTGAGGCAAGGAGCAGGCGCGCTTCTGTGGATGAGCCGGAAAATTCCCCTGGCAGGAAAATCGAGCGCCAGCCTTTCTGCGGGGCGGGCGGTGTGCCATCGCGGGCGAAGACGATGAATGTGAGCCGTTCGCGAAGAATGTCAGGGCGCGCCCAGCGGTCGAGGGCGTCCCATTGGTCCGCGCCCATCAGCCAGTACAGCGCAGCGCCCGGATGCGCTGCGGCGAGGTGTTCCGCCGTTTGCCAGGAATAGCTCGGGCCGGGCCGGGAGAGTTCCCAGTCACTCACCGCGGCCCATGCCATGGCGTTCGTCGCCAGACGGAGCATGGCGAGGCGGTCCGCGCCTGATGCGCCGGGCGACCGGCCTTTCAGCGGTGACACCTGACAGGGAATGAAGACGACCTGCTGCAGATCACAGTGCTCCACCGCCGCCGCCGCGATGGCGAGATGCGCCTGGTGCGGGGGATCAAACGATCCTCCGAACAGTGCGATGCGTTCCGGGCCGGCGGTCATGGCCGCAGGGTGACAGGATCATCCGCCGCCGCAATTCAAAATCCTCACAACTTCCGCCGGCGGCGCAGCATGAAAAGCGCGGCCGTGAGTATCCCCAGGGCGGCGGCTCCAGGTTCCGGGGATCGGTTCGCCGCCCGGCCCCGTCCGCCCCTGGGGCCCGTCTGACCACTGTCAGGATTCATCAGGGCTTTGATGAGAAAACGCACGGACTCATCGCCGCCGGTGGCTGGCAGTGAACGGACCACACGCACCCGGCCGCGCAGAATCCAGTTGGCCTCCGCGAGGCTGGTGTCGGAGACGAGACGCTGGATGGCGGTGCCCCGGCCGGCATTTCTGAACACGGAATCTTTCGTCACTCTCCCGCTGAAAAAGTAGCCGTCGGGTTTTGGCAGTGCAGGGGCCGTGAAATCGAGACTGGAGAATTCCACAAAGGAGTCCGGCCGCTGACTGATGGCTTCGATGGTCAGAAAATGGAACGGCGTTCCGGGGCTGCCGTGGGTGGATGCCGGCAGGATCTTTGCTCCCGGTGGCGGTTGGTTGAAAGTGCCCCACGCCACGGAGGAGGGTGGCTTGCCCTCCTCTTCGAGAGTGTGGATAAGCCCCTCGCCCGCCCGGTGTTCGAGCGTGAACCAAAATTCCCGGCCCGGCCCGTGAAACATGCTTCCGAGATTCGCCCGCACCGCGATTCCCTTGTGTGGCTTTGCGGAGGACGAGATCGCCTGATCCCAGCTCGCGGGAGAGGCGCGGAGTTCGATGCTGGCGACGGGTTCGCCAGAGTGGCGGGCGTCCCCGTCGGGATTGATGAGAACTCCCGCCCGCGTCCTCCCGCTTCCGGCCACGGACACCGCGGCCAGCAGGGGCAGCAGGCGGGAACATTTGAAGAACGGATTCAAGGTGGTGGCGGGGATTTATATTATAGTAATTATGGTAATTCGGATCACTCCGAAGTCAACTCATGTCTCTCAGTGCTCTAAAGACACTTCTTAACCCGCAACAAGACACCTTGCCGCAAAGCCCGGAAGCTGCTGAGTTTGGCGACATGGAAGCCCTCCTCGCTTATTTTTCCGAAGACCATGCCGTCGGCACGGTGCCGCTGCCTCGACAGCTCGCCACACTGGGGACGTCCCGTGACGATCTTGTGGCCCTGCGTGATCCTTCGCTGCATGCAAGGCACATCAGTCTCATCTGGCACCCGGGGCGGGCGACATGGGAACTCGCCCGGCTGCATCCGGAAGGCAGAGTGGAGATCAACGGGCGCGCGGTTGGAGAACGGGAATCGCTCCCGCTGAATCATCTCGACGAAATCCGCGCGGGGCAGACACTTCTCCGTTTTCACAAAGTGCCGGCGGAACCTAGGTTGCGGGGCGCGGCCTGTCCGGTGCTGCCGCTGGAGGGACAGACGGTGCAGATCGGGCGTTCCAGCAGTGCCTCCGCTGCTCCTGCGGAAACGCCGGACGCCATCCGTTTGGATCTCGACGGGGAAGATTCCGGCATTTCACGTCTCCACGCGGTTCTCACGTGTGAACACGGCGCGTGGTATATTGAGGACAAGAGCAAGACGGGCACGGAACTCAACGGCCGCGCCTTCACCCGCAAGCCCCTCGTCTTCGGTGACCGCTTCCGCATCCGTGACTACTTCTTCGAGTTTACGGGAACGGCCATAGTGAGGGTGGACCAGGCCAGTGGTGGTCGTATCGAGGCCAGTGGCGTTGAAGTTGTGGTGCCGTCCGGCGACGGGCAGAAGACCATCCTGACCGGTGTGTCGGCGGAGATCCGCAGCGGTGAATTTGTCGGCATTCTTGGCGGTTCGGGTACGGGAAAATCCACGCTGCTGCGGGCGTTGTGCGGACTGATGCCGGTTACGTCAGGCTCCATTCGCATTGACGGCCAGCCGGTGGAACAGGCGGCGGATGTTGCGGGGCTTGGCTTCGTTCCGCAGGATGATATCGTGCATCAGGAACTGACGGTGCGTCAGGCGCTGCTTTACAGCGCGCGGCTCAGACTGAAGGCGCCGGCGGACGTAATCGCTGCGCTCGTCGAGGGCACGATCCAGCGCCTCGGTCTGCTTCCGCAGCGCGACCAGCGCATTGGCTCGCTCTCCGGCGGCCAGCGCAAACGTGTTAATATCGCCACGGAACTTCTCACCCGGCCACCCGTACTCCTGCTGGATGAGCCTTCGTCAGGCCTCGATCCGGCGAACGAAGAGGAACTCATGACCATGCTGCAGAATCTGCGGCTCACCGGCCAGACGGTGGTCTGCTCTACGCACGTTCTGCACAAAGCCTATCTGTTCGACCGCATCTGCTTCGTTCACAGCGGTCAGGTCATGTTCATGGGCACGCCGGCGGAGGCGCGGCATTTCTTTCTCGATGCCGACGAAACCGGCAGCGCCACGGCGAGCCGCGCGCCGCTGGAGAAGATTTACGCCCTCTTCAGTCAGAACGCGGAGCAGACCGCACTGTGGCAGCAGAAGTTTACGTCTTCCCCCATGTCTCCCGGCAATTCCGCCGCCGCGCCGCCGCCGCTGCGCATCGTTCCCAACCGCAGCATGGCCCAGAGCCGTCCGGGCAGCCTGACAAAACTGTTGGTACTGCTTCAGCGGCAGTGGGCCATCCTCCAGTCCGACCCGCTCAATCTGGTCTTCCTCGCAGCGCAGGCCGCGGTGATCGGACTGCTCGCTGGCTGGGTCGGGCGCAGTCAGCCGGAGTTCCGCATGTTCCTCATGATGATCGCGACGCTTTGGTTTGGCTGTAACAATGCCTCTCAGCAACTCACCCGCGAGATTCCCGTCTTCCGCCGCGAGCGCGTCAGCGGTCTCGGCATTCCCACCTACCTGAAAAGCAAATGGGCCTTCCTCTCCGCCATCACGCTGCTTCAGAATGGGGTCATGCTCGGCTGCATGCTGCTGGTGCTTCTGCTCTCGTCGGCACTTTCGCTCTCGCCGGTGACGAAATGGGCGGATGTCACATCCATGGGCCTGCTGCTGCACGGGGTCTCGTTTATCCTGACATCTCTGACCGGCGTCGGCATCGGACTCAGCATCTCCGCCCTGGCGCGGAGCAACACGCAGGCTGCCATTTGGGTGCCGCTCATTCTTATCCCGCAGATTCTGTTCGCCGGATTTGTGGTGCCGCTGGCGGACATGCCCGCGAGTGTCAGGATATTCAGCCATGTCATTCCCAGTGCGTCCGCGCAGCGGCTCCTTGATCTGGGGCATATCATCGGAAAGCCCATGCCGGTGATGACGCACAATACCAAAGGACCGCTCTTCTGGGAGACAGAGAAAGATACGGAGGCCGCGGGGCCCGATCAGGTGTGGAAACCCCGGACTTACTCGATGGAGGTCGCCGGCGGCGGATCGCGCGATGACATCGGTGAAGTCAGTTCCCTCAATCGCGGCTGGCAAAATCTCGCAGTGGATCATTCCGCTATCGGCAAACTCGCCGAACCCGCGCCCGGCGGCGAAGACGTGCATGTCAACCAGCGTCCGGATGTGCCTGGCAAAAAAGCCGGTGACCTGTTTACGTCCATGGACGCCGCATGGATGTCCCTCGGACTGCTCGGCGGCTGGCTGGTGGTCGCCTATGTGGCCATCACCGCAGGATTGCTCCGTCGCGATCCGCTGCGCCGGCGCAGTCAGATTGCGGGACGTTAGAAGCGCCGCCGGCACCATGTCTTATTCTCAGACATTCCGGGCCGTAATAAGGAACCAGGGGGCAGTGCTTAAATTGACAAACCAGCCGAGAGCATAGTGTGCTTCACGGATTGGCGTGTCTTCGGGTTGGCGAGCGCATTTGTGTGAAGGTGGATTTTGAGTTGAGACGGGGGGATGCGGCTTATTTTTTCTTCCAGAGGCCACATGACAGGGTTGAGAGCGCTGCCAACGGCAGCGTTGCCGGCTACGTGATGAACATGCAGTCGCCGTAACTGTAGAAGCGATAATGTTCGCGGACGGCTTCGGCGTAGGCGTGTTTGAGGAGTTCAGTGCCGCCAAGGGCGCAGACGAGCATGAAGAGGGTGGACTTTGGAAGATGGAAATTGGTGAGCAGGGCATCCACGCGTTGAAACGCGAAGCCCGGGTGAATGAAGATACTGGTTTCACCGGCGTGAGCGGTGACGCGGCCATGAGTGAGGGCACAGTGTTCGAGGACGCGGGCGACGGTGGTGCCCACGGCGACGCGGCGGGTGGCGCTTTCGATTTGTTCGGCGGCGGCGGGTTCGATCGCATAGCGCTCGGAATGCATGACGTGATTGGCGATGAGTTCCGCCTTCACTGGAAGGAACGTGCCGGGGCCGACCTCAAGGGTGATGAACGTGTGTTGCAGGCCGGCGATGATTTCCGGCGTGAAATGCAGACCGGCGGTGGGAGCGGCGACGGCGTCGCTGCGGTCGGTGCGGGCATAGACCGTTTGATAGCGTTCGGTGTCGCCGGCATCGTCGGCGCGATGCATATAAGGGGGCAGCGGCAGGTGGCCGTGCTGCTGCTCGTTCGGAGTGCGATCCCAGAGAATGAGCCGCGTGCCGTTCTCCATGAGCGCGGTGACGGTGCCGGTAGCGTCGCCGATTTGGATGGTATGTCCTTCGCGGAAGCGTTTGCCCGGGCGGACCATACATTGCCAGTGCAGCGGCGTCACCGCATGGAGGCGGAGGATTTCCGCGCGCCCATCGGCGGACAGGAAGCGGGCCCGGGCGACGCGGACATTGTTGAAGACGACGAGGTCGCCGGCGTTGAGAAGTTGAGGGAAATCACGAAACGCGCGGTGTTCCACCGAGCCGCGGGAGCGGTTCACGAGCATGAGCCGCGAGTCATCGCGGCGGGGCAGGGGGCGGCTGGCGATGAGTTCCGCGGGCAGCGGGAAATCGAATTCGTCTGTGCGAAGCATGGGCCCGGTCACTGGCGCATCCGCAGTTCCTTCATCACATCAAGGATGTCATTGCGAAGGGCGAAGAGTTCGTCTCGCACGCCGGTGATCCA
Source organism: Verrucomicrobiota bacterium (assembly GCA_031414455.1). Classification (GTDB taxonomy): domain Bacteria; phylum Verrucomicrobiota; class Verrucomicrobiia; order Verrucomicrobiales; family V1-33; genus V1-33. Next base: position 1,787 of record JANNVM010001327.1, on the reverse strand, counting down.
TGTGCGGGTGTCGCGGGTGAGTTGGCGCATGTCGAGCGAGCCGAGCGCGTGGAGGGCTTCGTTGAGCGGCACCTGGGCTCGTTTGAGCATGGCAATGACGAATCCCGGCTCCGGCTCGAGACCTTCGATCATGGGATCGAGCGCCGCGGCCAGTTTGCCGCCGAGGGCGATGATGCTGACGATGACGGTGAGGACCGGGCTGTCACGCACGGCATCCGGCTGGAGCAGACCGCGGGCTTCGGCCTCGTCCTGAAGGCGCAGCGCGAAATTCATTGCGCGGCGGCTCAGCGGATGATGATCATCTTCATCGTCGCTGGCGATGTAGGTGGCGTTCTCGAAGAGCGACTGCGCGTCGTCCGGCTGCATGTTGCTGGAGACCTCGGACAGTTCATCCGTGAGTTCGTCTATCTCCGCGGGGTCCCAGCCCATGGCTTCGGCGATGAGCCGTTCGCGCTCCGGGTGGTCGCGGTAGCGGTCAAAGGCTTCCTGATAGGCTTCCGCGCGCCGGTCGGCATCCCGGAGTTCCTGTTCCCACTCGAATTCGTTGAGCGGTTCATCGTTGAAGAAGGCGGCCTCTCCGTCGCCGATACTGTTGCCGAACTTATCGTCGTCCTCGTCTTCGTCTTCCTCGAGGAGTTCCTCGTCGTCGTCCTCGCCGGTTTCCATGCCGGTGATGCCGTCTATGTAGTCATGAAAGTTTTCCTGACTCTCCAGCGACTGCGCCGTCTCCTCCTCAGCGGACATCGTCCATGCGGGAGCGCCGATCTGGAGATTGAAATCGCAGGTCTCGATGACGATGCGGCCGTTGGCACCGCTGAACCATTCGAGATAAAGGCAGTTGGCGAGCCGCGTGGGAACCGGCTGACGGTTTTCGAGCAGACGGATGAGATCGTCATCGGATACGGTCGGTACGCGTGATTTTCGGCTCGCAGTCATGTCTCCCACCGTGCCGTCCTGGACATCAGCCATGATGTCCAGCATCGGTTCCCGTGCCGGGTGGGGATTGACGAAGGAGAGAGTGCAGCCTGCGATGTCGCGCAGACAGTTCCCGCGGAGGTTCAGCACCAGTGGCGCAGTCTGGCCGAGGAGCCAGATGCGACCGGTGACGAAACCCGGTGTCTCATTCGAGATTTCACCGCGGACGATCGCTTTTTCGAGCCTGATAGCCATGCTGGTCGTAAGGAAACAATGGAGGAAAGTTGCGGGCGGATCATCGAATGTCAAATCTTAGGTTCAGGCAGTTGCGAATTAAGCCCGCGGGAGTCCACCGTGGTCCGCCGTGCGGGTGCAGAGATCAAACCTTGATCTTCCTCTCCCATTCGAGTACGCAGCACGTCATGCGTCTTTCGACTTTGCTCACACTTCTCTGTGCTCTGCTGCTGGCGGCCTGCTCATCGCCGTCACCGTCACCGTGGCAGCCCGACCCTCTTCCGCCGCCGCCGTCACCGGCCGGTGGTGCCGGGGTGACGCCGATTCAAATGCTGCAGCAGGAGGTGAATCTGGTGCCGCGACTCATCGCCAAGGGAACCTACGGGCGAAAGTATCACCGGTCCATGAACCCGCGCTACATTACGATCCACGCCACAGAAAACTACTCGGGCGACGCCTTCGCTCATGCTTCCGCACTCCGGAACGGGAAACTGCGGGCGCACAAGCGGCCCGGGGGAAACCGCATTGGTTTTCTTACATGGCACTTTACGGTGCAGGAAAATCTGGCGGTGCAGCATCTGCCGACGAACGAGCAGGGCGAGCACGCGGACTTCGACGGGCCGGGCAACAATTACTCC
>JANNVM010001326.1:0-3496 GCA_031414455.1 Verrucomicrobiota bacterium | reverse complement strand
CCGTGAAATTCCACTGGAGCCGGTCCGCCGCATCGCTTGCGTGCCGTATGAACTGCTTCCGCTTTATGCAACTGGCCGCGCTCTTCGTGTTCACAGTCTCCTCCCGCGCCGCGGACCCAACGTTCGCCGGCCCATGGGAATCGACATACGGGCACATGGAACTGAAGGTGGACGGCACCGCGGTGCGCGGCACCTTTCAAGCTCCCGGCGGTGCCGCCAATGACATCCGCGGCACGCTCGACGGGCTGAACTTCACTTTCAACTATACGGAATCAACCGGCGACAAAGGCACCGCGGAGTTTAAGCTGGCGGAAGACGGGACCACCTTCATCGGAACCTGGCAAGTCACGAAATCCAAACAGGGCGGCGCATGGGAAGGCACTCGCGTCAAACCGGTCGCCGGACGCACATGGCTCGTGGTGCTCGAAGCGCACTGGGAGTCCAGCCTCCAGCAGCCGGAATATTCCTACGGCGACATGCTCCGGCAGTTCTTCACGCGCGTGCCGGGCATCGCCGTGCGGCACCGTTATTTCGATGGAAAAGACGACTTCGCCAAATGGTGCGCCGAGCTGCCCTATCTCAACGAGCCCGCGATTTCTCCTACCTCGACCTCGTGCTCTCCCGCAAAATGCCGCCCGGCGAAGCGGTCAGGCAAATTCAAAAGAGCGTCACCTTCGCCGGCGAAACAGAAACCCCCGGCTGCGCCATCAAGCCGGCGGGACTGAAGATCGTGGAGTAAGTCCTCCTGGTCACGGCGGCAATGTTTCCACCCTTAGTCGAAAGTAGCGCGGAGAGCGGGAAGCCTCCGGCAGAGGGGCAAAAACGGTGCGGGTCTTGAAAGCCTGTGCACCGTCTAAGCCAGGGAGATAATCGTCGAACCGCGGGATGGGCAGCCAATTGGTCAGGTCGGAACTGAATTCGGGAATAATCCGGATGCCCGCGTCCGCCGGCTGAGCGAATGTGTGAAAGGCGAACCCAAAAGATTCAGGATACAGTCCGCTCCGTGGATAGCGGGACAGCCGCGGATCCGGGGAGACAGAGTTCATGCCCGGTCCATTCCTAACAGGCGAGAGGCCAAAAGCGTACTCCTGCAAATTGGTGAGGCCGTCGTTGTCAGGGTCGGCCCCGGGGAGAGACTCCCCGGCGCTGAGTTGCCATGCCTCCGCCCAGACCTGCCACGGGTTGGCCTCTTTTGGCAGGTAATATACGGGATCGGGATCACTGGCGCTCCACGTGGCGTTGCTTCGCAGACTGACGCCAATGCGCACTGTCCCCGATGAAGCACAGCGCAGGATCAATTCGTAGATTCCGTCGAAGGCGTCCCCACTGACGCGGTGCGCCGGAAACACTTGCGCAACAGGCCCGAGGTAGGCTTCGCCACCGGCCGCTCTGAGAACCAGTTGAACCAGTGTTCCGCGAAGAGGTGCTGTCAGGTCCACGAGTGGCTGGAGTTGATCCTGAATTCGCAGCCGGACCTTCAAGCCCGCCATCGCCGCCGGGCTCCACGGTGTTACGGGTTCCGCGGAGATGATCTCCACAACCGGGGCCTGCTGATCGATGGTGCCCTCATTCCGTATCTCCAGCGACGGAGTGCCTCCCGGCACCGCGACTCCGCCGTCCCCGAACACAAGTTCCCAAAGTCCGTCGATTTCCGCGAAAAACGACAGCCGATAATTCCCTGGTTCGCTGTATCGAGGGATGACCAGCGTCCCCTCATAACGATACCGGCGATCCACGCCCTCAACGGATAGAACGGGCGGCCCGAATTCCAATCGCTGTCCTGTAAAGGGTGCCGTTCCCTGAGGCATGAAGCTGATGCCAGCCGCGCCCACGGGTCGCCCGGGGTCGGAAATAACGACGGTCAGGGTGACAGACGAAGCGGTACCGCTAACATCAACCAGCGGCGCACTGACGCTGAATTCATGCAATTGCGGGACGAGTTCCGGCCGCCATGGAATCTCCCCATGGAAAGGCCCGGGAAAGCCCGCGGCGTTGGACCGGGTGTTGACGGAATTCCCCGCGCCATCCACCGCCCCAATCTCGACGGCATAGTGTCCTGGTGGTGCGAAGGAGCCATCGAGCACGACGTCATACCAGCCGTCATGCACGGTGCCTTGAGCCGGATCGTTAGTCAGATCCACCGCATAACCGCTTCCCGAACCGTTCACATTTCGGAGGACGACGCTCCCGTAGAGCACTCCGAAGCCACTGTCGCGCAGTCGTAGCCGGACACGATACCGATTCCGTGCGGGATCGACGGGAGTAACTTCCACAGCGGCGACTTCCGGAGGTTCGACATCATCGGGCAATTGATTAACGAGGGGAACGCGGCTCCTGGTTCCCGCCGGCCACGGGATATTTCCCGGCATCCCCTGGGAAAGATTCGTCCGCCAGTCGGCGGTGAACAGCAACACGTTGCGAATGCTCCAGATCAGCGGCTCCGGGTTCTCACCGGGGCCGCGAAAGTGAGTGCAGAACCGGCACCAGACCGGCGGACGAACCAAATATGTCCCGTCGAATGCATCGCCCGCGATTCTTTGATCCGCGCCGAATGGCGTCGCAGTGGTGTCATTGGTGGCGGCTCCGATCAGGGTGCTCAGGACTCCTCCTTCAAATTTCTTCGAGGAAACGATGCGGAGACGGACGGGGACCGTCGTTTCCGTACCTGTGAACATCGCCGTCGCCGGCAACTCAAGACTGACCACACGCGCCAGCGGAGCCGAAGCGGGAAAGATTCCAACAGTGGGAGCGGCGACGAGACCGTAAGAAGAAAACCGGTAAACCCGGAGGCGATAAACGGCTCCCGCCGCTGCCTGGAATCTGATACCGGTGGACGGGAAAAGCGGGGCGTCCTCAAACGCCCAGTAGTGTCCGGTCATGTCTGCATCCGCCACCACTTGCAGGTTTGCCGGCGCGGTGCCCGCGAACAAAGCATAACCGATATTGCGGTTGGCACTGTTCGACCGGATCTCGAACCAGCCTCCCGCGGGTGCCTCCCAGGTGAACCACACGGACGGATAGTTTCTGTTTTCCGACGAGAGCCCGTCCTCGAATGGTTCAAGGCCCGCCTCTTCAAAATCGAGCACCGCTTCGCTGGAAGTTGTCAGCGGCAGCGCATTCGCGAAGTTGTCATTGGGAGGTGCTGCCTCCGCCGTGAACCCCGCGAGGAATAGACACGGAATGCGGATGAACGGGAATGCGAAGAGACGGGGAATCATGCTGACGTATCGTGGACGACGATCACGGCGCCGTCGCCTTCCATTGTGGAAACTGTAATGCTGAAGGGCGGTTTTCCGGCAGGGAATTAAAGGCGAAAGGTTCGGTCGATTTCACCGGCTGACGAACGCCGGCGACCTCCAGTTCCAGCGGGCCTGACAAGTCGGATGCGGCGAGCCACCAGTGGGTGGCGCCTTCCGCTTCGCCGCCGGGCGCAACGAGCGCGGGTTCCAGACCGGGGGCGATGAACGGGGCGGCGGGTTTGGCGCTGCCAATCCAG